>NZ_JAKUEU010000036.1:0-49883 GCF_022663075.1 Bacillus cereus group sp. BfR-BA-01441 | reverse complement strand
ATGGCTGTCAATTCGTTTATCTCTTTAATAAAAAAGCACCTTATCAATAGAAGTGAAAATGGTTCAGTATTCTTCTAAAAATAATAACTTATATACCTAAAACAATGAAAGCCCTACCTCTCTTTCATCCTTACGGCTCCTCGTCCGTGCCAGTGTGAATCAGGATTGCAAAAATCAAGTAACTATTTTATCGAAGTATTCAATTAAACTTCGAACATTCATAAATGAAATTAAAAAATAAAAATGGATTTGATTGTAGTAATAACAATAGAGGTAATGCTCTAAAAGTGGTTTGAAAGAGTTGAATGTCTTTGAAATGATAAATTTTCTATAATTATGTTCCCAAAAAATTCAAGATCTTTTTTGGGATATAATACATTATTTGTAATGAACCTTAACAAAAGCTTTTTATCTGATTTTCTGTGATACCTTCAATTAATCCCAGTTCACTAATCAAAAATTCATATGCGTTATCTAACATCTTCTTTTCGCTTGCATTAAGTGCTTTTTCTTTCTGTATACGCATTAAATCACGCACAACTTCAGCACCTTCTTGCATTTTACCCGTCTTTATTTTATCAGTGTTCAATTTATACCTTTGTTTCCACGTAAGTAATCTATCTGATTCCCCATGTTGAAAAATATCCATTATGTGTGCTAATGCGGTTATATCCGTAACTGGACGTATATTCGAATTCAATATTCTCCCTGCTGGAATCATTAGTTCCATATTACTAGCCGACATTTTTATAACATAATACTGTTGTTTTTCTCCTGAGATTTCCTTCTCTTCTATGGCTTTAATTATACCTGCTCCCTGCATTGGATAAACAATGTTATCGCCAATTTGAAACAAATAATCCACCTCCATATATGGTAACCTTCTCAAGCTTAACATACTTTTAGTTTTTTAGCAAAATTTTTATTTTATCATAAAATTATTTTACACGTCAACACTTCAGAAGCAAGAAATTAAATTTACACAATAAACTATAAAAATCTCAATTCCATTAACGGTTCCACACACATTCATTCTCTTTTAATACAAAAACACATCACTACATTTAAGTAGTGATGTGTTTTTGTTAAGGCATAAATAAAGATCTACTTTTCCGTCTATATACTAACTTGCTTACTAACCGTTTCCCTCGCTAAAAGAAAACTCATAATCACTTGCGCTGCTACTCTACTCGTCATATCTCTGAAATCAAGAGTTGGATCAATCTCTACTATATCCATCCCTTGAACGAGCGGTTCTTTACCAAGGAATTCAATCGCATCTAGTAAAGTCGTACTATCCATTCCACCAGGCCCAATTGCTGGACAACCTGGTGCAAACGCTTGGTCTAGCACATCCATATCAAGAGAAATATAAATAGAAGTCACACCTTGATTTCTTAATAATTCAATACTTTCCGTGATAATATCTTTTATTTCTCGCTCTCGTACGTCTTTCATTGTATACACTGTTACACCATGCTCTATTGCATATTCATGGTACGCACGTGCATTAGAAAAATTACGAATTCCAATTTGAACAAGTTGTTTCCCTGTAATGACATCATTTTCTAGTAAACTACGGAATGGTGTACCATTTGACGGGCCTCCATCATCTAAATTACGTAAATCATGATGAGCATCAAATTGAATAATCCCGACCTTTCCTTTACTGTTTGCAAAGCCTGTTATACTCGGAAAACTAATCGAGTGGTCACCACCAAGAACGATTGGTATCATGTTCGGATTTACTTTCGTTACATGACCAACTGTTTTCGCAATTCGGTTATGACTTTCTTTTATATCCGTCACATGCATCGTAATATCGCCGCAATCATATAAGACACTTTCTTTCATATCGTGTTCTTCTGTAATTGCATATGTGCTGTATGCATCTAACATCGCACGAATTGTCTTTGGAGCAAAACTCGCTCCTGAATGACTAATAGATGGTTTAGAAAGGGGTGCTCCAATTAAGGCAGCACCGAATATTTCTACACCTTCCTCCCAATCTTTAATCATCTCACTCCATTTTGTCACTTCACGATCAATAAACTTTGCGTTTTTCTTTAAATAGTGGCCGTGCTCCACGATTGTTCACCTCTTGTATATGCAATATTACCATTCTTCCATACTGTATTCACATGACTTACGCCGTAATGATACGGTACGTAAGCATAATTGTAAGCATCCCATAAAACTAAATCTGCCTTACGACCAACTCTAATTTTCCCAGCTACATCACCACGGTTAATGGCATATGATGAGTTAACCGTTACGGCATTCCAAACTTCTTCTGGTGTCATTTTCAGTTTTAGCATCGCAATGCTCATAATAAGCTGAATATTTTCAGTTGGACAGCTACCTGGGTTAAAGTCTGTAGCTAACGCAACTGCAACACCTTCATCAATCATTTTACGACCACGAGCAAAGCTTTCTTTATTTAAATAGAAAGTTGTTCCTGGTAATAATGTTGCTACTGTATTCGAGTTTGCAAGCATTTCAATCCCTTTATCAGAAGCGCCAACTAGATGGTCTGCTGATGCTGCACCGATTTCTGCCGCTGCTTCCGCACCACCAAGAGGGTCGATTTCATCTGCATGAATTTTCACATCAAAGCCAAGCTCTTTCGCTTTTAATAAAAATTCTTTTGATTCTTCTACTGAGAACACACCTGTTTCACAGAAAATATCAACGAATTCCGCCAATTGTTTCTCTTTCATTTCTGGTAATAGGTCTAACATCCATTGTAAAAATTCTTTCGATCTACCTTTATATTCTTTCGGAACTGCATGAGCACCTAAAAATGTGGAAACTAAATCGATTGAATGCTCTTTTTGTAATTGTGCAGTTGCCTCTAATTGTTTCCATTCCGTCTCATCATCTAATCCGTAACCACTCTTCGCTTCTACAGTTGTAACGCCGAAAGATAGCATACGGTCTAAATGGAATTTCGCTTTTTGAACAAGTTCTTCTTTCGACGCCTGTTTCGTTGCATTTACAGTTGAAAGAATACCTCCGCCTTGTTCTAAAATTTCTAAGTACGGAACTCCTTGTAATTTTAGCGCAATTTCATTTTCACGAGATCCACCAAATACAAGATGGGTATGCGGATCAACAAGACCAGGAGAAACCATTTTCCCCCCGCAATCAATAACTTCTTTCGCTTGTAATCCTTTCGCTTCTTCCGCTGTTCCAACGAAAGTGATTACACCATTTTCAATTCCAACCGCACCGTTTTCGATAACAGGAAGCGTGTTCATCGCTTCTCGTCTTAACAAGCCATCTTCTTGATCCATTGTTAGTAATTGACCGATATTTATTAGTAAAGTGTCCAGCATGTTTTCTCCTCCTTATTTCATCATTGGAATGTTAACGCCTTTTTCTTTCGCAGTTTCCACAGCTAAGTCATATCCAGCATCCACGTGACGAACAACACCCATACCAGGGTCAGAAGTTAATACGCGCTCAATACGTTTTGCTGCTGCTTCTGTTCCATCTGCAACAATAACCATTCCAGCGTGAAGTGAATAACCCATACCAACGCCACCACCGTGGTGAACAGATACCCAGCTCGCACCGTTTACACTATTAATTAATGCATTTAAAATTGGCCAGTCAGCTACTGCATCACTACCGTCTTTCATCGCTTCTGTTTCACGGTTTGGAGATGCTACTGATCCGCAATCTAAATGGTCACGACCAATAACAATCGGTGCTGATAATTCACCATTTGCAACCATTTCATTAATGATGCGACCAAATTTCGCACGCTCACCGTAACCTAACCAACAAATACGTGATGGAAGTCCTTGGAACTCAACTTGTTGACGTGCCATACGAATCCAGTTACATAAATGTTCATTATCAGCGAACTCACGTAAAATTACTTCGTCTGTTTTATAAATATCTTCTGGATCACCAGAAAGTGCTACCCAGCGGAATGGCCCTTTTCCTTCACAGAATAATGGACGAATAAACGCTGGAACGAATCCTGGGAAATCGAAAGCATTTTTCAAACCTTCATCGAAAGCAACTTGGCGAATGTTATTTCCATAATCAAATGTAATTGCACCTTTTTCTTGCATCGCAAGCATCGCTTCCACATGTTTTGTCATACTTTCTTTTGATAATTGTACGTAACGTTCTGGATCTTTTTCACGAAGTTTCGCTGCTTCTTCTAATGTGTAACCTACTGGAATATAACCGTTTAATGGATCATGAGCAGATGTTTGATCTGTAACTAAATCTGGCGTAATATCACGCTTCACTAGTTCTGGTAAAATCTCTGCCGCATTTCCTAGCAAGCCAATTGAAATTGGTTCTTTCTTCTCTTTATACTCGTTCGCAACAGTTAATGCTTCTTCTAATGATTCTGTATACATGTCACAATATCTCTTTTCAATACGACGATCGATGCTACGCTTATCAACATCAATAGCAATGACAACACCGCCGTTCATCGTTACAGCAAGAGGTTGTGCACCACCCATACCACCTAAACCAGCAGTAAGTGTTAATGTACCTTTTAATGAACCGTCGAAATGTTGACGAGCTGCTTCACCAAATGTTTCATATGTTCCTTGTAGAATCCCTTGTGTTCCAATGTAAATCCAGCTACCAGCTGTCATTTGTCCGTACATCATAAGACCTTTTTTCTCTAGTTCTCGGAAGTGATCCCAGTTTGCCCATTTTGGTACTAAGTTTGAGTTCGCTAACAGAACGCGAGGTGCATCTTCATGTGATTTAAAAATGGCAACTGGTTTTCCTGATTGAACAAGTAACGTTTCATCGCTTTCTAACGTTTTTAATGAATCTACAATCGCCTGATAGCTTTCCCAGTTACGAGCTGCACGGCCAATTCCGCCATACACAACTAATTCTTCTGGTTTTTCAGCAACTTCCGGATCTAAATTGTTCATTAGCATACGAAGTGCAGCTTCTTGCACCCACCCTTTCGTTTGTAACTCTGTACCTCTTGGCGCGCGAATTGTTTGTTGTACTTTTTCCATTTCAATCTCTCCCTTTTCTCATTTTATAGTGCTGCGTTTACATCCAATCTTTCTTTTATCGAATAATTCGTTTTTAACCAATGTGCAATATTTTCAATATCCGTTGAGAAGATGCGATCATTTGTAATAGATGGTACTTGCTGACGCCCTTGATGGTAGAAGCTCTTCGTCACTGTACTCATGTTTTCAATTCCACGATATTCTGCCGCTTGCATCGCACAAATCATTTCAATTGAAAGAACACGTCTTACATTTTGAATAATTTGATGTGCATGACGTGAAGCGATTGTTCCCATACTTACGTGATCTTCTTGGTTAGCTGATGACGGGATTGAATCAACACTCGCTGGATGTGCTAACGTTTTATTTTCAGAAACTAGTGACGCTGCAGCATATTGCATAATCATTGCACCAGACTGAAGTCCTGGTTCTGGACTTAAAAATGGCGGTAAATCGTTTAACTGCGGATTTACTAAACGCTCAATACGACGCTCTGAAATGTTTGCAAGTTCCGCCATTCCTACTTTTAAGAAGTCCATCGCAAATGCAATCGGTTGACCATGGAAATTACCACCTGAAATTACTTTTTCCCCGCCATCAAAGATTAGCGGATTATCTGTTGCGGCATTCATTTCAATTTCTAATTTTTCTTTCACATAATTCAAAACTTGCCAAGAAGCACCGTGTACTTGCGGGATACAACGAAGTGAATAGGCATCCTGTACACGTAGTTCTCCTTGTTTTGTTGTTAACTTACTATCATGAAGAATGTCACGAATTCTGCTTGCTACATCCACTTGCTCTTTATAGCCACGTGCTTTATGAACATTTTCATCAAATGCATCAATAATGCCTTGTAACCCTTCAATTGTCATCGAAGCAATTAGTTCAGCTTGATACGCCGTTGCTTCTGCTTCTATATAAGAAAGAACTCCTTGTGCTGTCATCGCCTGCGTACCATTAATTAACGCAAGACCTTCTTTCGCTTCAAGTTCAATTGGCTCAAGCCCTTCTTCTGTAAGAGCAACCATTGCATGAACGCGTTTCCCTTTATAGAACACTTCACCTTCGCCTAATAATACGAGCGCAAGATGAGATAAAGGTGCTAAATCTCCACTTGCACCAAGTGAACCTTGTTGCGGAACGACTGGATGAATTTTACGATTTACAAACTCAAGAAGCATATTTACAACAAGCGGCCTTACGCCTGATACTCCTTTAAGCATCGTGTTCGCTCGTAAAATTAACATTCCGCGCGATACTTCTTCCGGGAATGGATCACCTATCCCACATGCATGTGACTGAATTAAATTATGTTGAAGTGCCTTTACATCATCTTTTTGGATAAGCACATCACTAAACTTTCCAAATCCAGTTGTAATACCGTAAACGACTTTTCCGTCCTCTACAATTTTCTCAACTACTTCGCGGCACTCCGCTACCTTTTGCATACTAGTTGGACAAGCTGTTACACCTTCTCCTTCCAGTAATAACCTCTTCATTTCTTCAACTGTCAATGTATGTCCTGTTAACGTAATCATCATTTTTCCTCCTTAAAAAGGCAAAAGGGGACCTTATCTTTTTAAGACAGACTTCTGTCCTAAAAAAGTAAGGCCCCCTTCTAACTAATAGACTATGGGCAAATCATATGTGATTAATTCCTAAACCAATCGCCTCATGCTCAGATCCTTTTACAGGTGCACCAATCGTTCCATATAATGCAACAGCAACCCATTCGCCTTCTTTTTTCCCGTCGTATGGTGTACCGCGCACAATCGCAAAACGAAGTCCTACTGTACGAAGAACGTCTGCTAACTGAATTTGACCTCTCGTCACTCCGTACAAAGCTTCCATAATTGCATGATAAAGTGCATGTGTTTCTCTGTAAACGTCTGTTTCAATAACTTGGTTGCTTTTAGCCGCTGTTTCCATTGCTGCGACAACCTTTTGCGAATTCATCGAACCCACTTTCCCCGTACAATACTTCCAACCTTTTGGAATGGATAATACAGGACTTTCATTCTCATCCGCAAGTGCCAACAGCATGGCCATACGACCAATTCGATGTGTTCCTTGAAGAAGCATGTGACTCTCTCATTTCTTTTGAATTATTTGAATATTACTTAATTTAAGAATATATGAAAACGGTTAAATCGTCAATAGTTTAAAATCATATTCAAACATTTTTTTCATCCCCCTAATTTTGTGTACACAAATGATTTACACAAAATTTCCAGACGTGCTATAGTCTCACTAACAGATGCAAAGGGGCGAAATTTCAGTGACAAAACGAAAAGATATTCATTTTCGAATTGAAGAGAAATTACTTGAAAGGTTTGAATCAGCACTCCATTACGAAGGTTTAAAGAAAACAGATGTATTAACACATGCAATCCAACAATTTTGCACAAAGGTGGAATGTGACAAAATGAATGATGTAAAACGACAATATAACGTTAGCAACCATTTACAAACACGCATCGACACACATACACATTACGAAGAAAAACACGTAGATTTAGATAAGATCGTCATTGAACATTTACACCTTCAAGGGGATGAAAACATATTAGAGGTTGGGTGCGCTAGTGGAAAATTCCTTTCCCTTTTACAAACAAATGGTCATAAAGGCCCATTAACCGGGTTTGATCAATCCGAAGCTATGCTTGCTGAAGCTGCTAAAATAAATAACTTAATAGAATGGAAACGAGGGGACGCTAGTAAACTTCCTTTCGAAACAAATTATTATGACCTAATAATTGCAAGACATATGTTATACCATGTGAAAGATGTTGAAAAAACAATTCAAGGCTTTTATAAAGTCATTCGTTCTGGCGGAACACTTTTAGCTACAACAAATTCTAAAGTTTCATTACCTCGTATAGTTGAAATGTGTAACAACATGCTTGACGCATTTGATCTACCGAAAACATCACCAGCAGTCTCTCCATTTTGTTTAGAAAATGGTAAAGAGATAGTAGCATCTGCTTTTCCAACGGTTGAAGAAACAGTTATTCATAATGCGCTCGTTTTTCATCATGCTACCCCAATAGTAAACTATATTTCCAGCATGTTTCCATCGTTAAATATACCCGATAATATGTATCTTCAAGCCGAGATGAAAGAATGGCTAACAGAAGAAATCAACAAGGAATTATCGCTCCATAACGGTATATGGCGCGATCCAAAAACGTTAGTAATTTATCGGTGTAAAAAAGCTAGCATTTGCTAGCTTTTACACGTTTTCTCGTAAAAGTTTCTCCATTACTACATTGCCTTTACCACAATAAAAATCTGTATTATGTTCGTCTGCCACTCCAAAATAAGAGGCAATCGCTATTCCAAATGGTACAAATGCATGCCCTTGTGCTGTAATGATATTTGAGTGTTGCACAACTTCTTCATACACGAAATTTTCTACTGGAAAACAATCGAATTTTTGATAATCTATAGTCGCAGTATAAGAAATCCCTTTAAATAACCCTGCTTTTGCTAGCGCATACGGTCCAGCACAAATTGCCGCCACTAATTTTTCTTGTTCGTGAAATTGACGAATGACTGAAAAAAGAGATTTCGCATCTTTCAACTGTACTTCTTCTCCATCTGGAATAAGTACCCCCTCATACTCATCTACACGTACTTCACTTACTTCTATATGTGGTTGCACTTGCAAACCTGTTTCACTTATAATCAATTCTTTTGTTAAGCCCGCTGTAATGATTTCAAATTTATTTTTCAGCAACGCCGTCGCTACTGTTATTTCAAACTCCGCAAATGTTGGGTATACAAATAAAAGTATTTTTTTCATAGCCCTCTCTCCTTTAACCAGTCCATAAAATATACCTCTAAATCGTCAACTGTTAATCTATTTGTGTCCACATAAGTTACAGGAAATTGTTTATACCAGTCTTTTTCAGTTTCTGCTAATTTAAATTGCTCCTCAAATGTACTTCTGTTTCTTGTTCTATCATTATTTTTTCTATCATATACATTCTTTTTCGTAACATCTAAGTAAAAAATCACATCCGAACGGCATTCTCTTAATTTATATAATTCATCTTTCAATTCAGTTTCTATATCCCACTCTTCTCCTATAATCGTTGGATAAAAGAGTGTAAAAAACTCAATGTCTTCTGGTCCGCGATCAAAAATTACGACTGAATCTTTCACATTTTGAAACTCCTTTATTTTTGCTTCCATAAACATTTTTTGATTCATAATAAACCCTACTTTTGAATTCATATCTAAATTCAATTTTTTTCGCTTCTCTACAATTGGATATGGATTTTCATATATAACTCGAAACCCTCTCTTTTCTAACCTTTTTGCTAATGTTGTTTTTCCGCTAGCCATCGGCCCTTGCAGTGAAATTACGTATGTCACACCTCTCATTCCCTTACACTTTAGTACACCTATAATATACAGAATCTTGAAAACTCTCAACATTATATATATCATCTTGTTTCTTATTCTTATCTAACTTATAATGAAAAATAGAGATTATGACGGACGCATCAATAATGTAAGCTTGGAAATCCAAGCTTACATTATTTTTTGCTTTCCCTTTTCTAATAAAAAGAGTATACTAGATTAGAACGTATGTTCTTAATAATTACATACAGTAAGGAGATAGAACAATGGTATACGACACAAAAGCAATTTCTTGGAATGAATCTTTAAAACAACTTCAACGCCGCTATACAAACAAACAAGTTGACCGAAAAGAATTTGAGGATATTGAACTGATGGAATTCTTCCGCGATAACGACTACATTTCTTTACCTACACACATAAGCGGCCTATCAAAAACACGTTTTACTTCTTACTCTATTTTCACAACTGAAGATAAAGATCGTAAAGTTGGCACATTAATCATTGAATATGTAGAAGATGATAATAATAATTTACATGTGGAACAACTATACTTTGTTTAAATGATAACGCTTGGTCAAAATGACCAAGCGTTCTTGCTTTCTATGAATCTCACTGTATATAATATGAATAAAAGAAAACCGCTATCATTAAGGGGGGATATGCTTGCTCGAAGGATGGTTCAGTTGGTTCATTGTATTATGGACGGTTATTTTATTAGGGCTTATGTCTATCGGTGGATACTTTATGTTCAGAAAATTTTTAAAACGTTTACCAAAAGAAGACGGCATGTCCATTTTGGATTGGGAAGAACACTACATAAATAAAACGAGACATTTATGGGCTGACGAACAAAAACAATTGTTAGAAGAGCTTGTAAGTCCTGTTCCAGAACTATTTCGCGATGTTGCAAAATCAAAGATTGCTGGAAAAATCGGGGAACTTGCATTACAAGAAAATGCCTCTCAAATTACACAAGACTTAATTATTAAAGGATATATCATTGCCACACCAAAGCGTGATCATAAATTTTTAATTAAAAAACTACAAGAAAAAAAGATTGATTATTCTAACTATCGATCTTTACTCGCAAAGTAACTTCATATTATTTTCGATAAAAAAGACAGCGCCTTTGACGCTGTCTTTTTATTTGGTACATATACAGTTTTTAAGTTAGCTTCATATCTTTTTCATTATAAAAACCATCTTCTTTTTCCATTTCCTTTTGTAATTTCGTAAAGGAACGGTACATGGCAATTCTCCATGACACAATCATCGCGAACGCCAGTAAGAAGAACATGCCACTAAGTTGTCCTAAATCAAGAGATTGGCTTAAGTATGTTTTAAATACAATCCGCACGACAAGTAATCCAATTAATATAAAAACAAAGGCTTTTGAACGCTTCAAATAAATCTCTTGTCCTCTAATTTCAAATTTAGATGTTTTAATAAGAAAAATAGAGAAAAACAAACCGACGCCAATTGCTTCTAACATTTCCGCTGGAGTTAATCGAAATTCAGGAAAAACATACATCAATGCTCCCGTGCTCATAAAAAATGGCGGAAGTATAATTTTTTTCAATGTTGCAGGTTTCTTAGCTGCTTTTAAACGAATAAACATCGCACCGACAGCCATACAAACAGCAACGATACTTGATAAAAGAACTATGTTCATATTTTCTCATCCTTTTTTGTGGCTATATGCAAAATATACTTTCATTATATGCTTTTCCGTTAGTATTTCCAACATTTTCGCAGAATAATACTAAAAACCGGTAAAACCACCAAATAAACTTGAGAAATATACGATAATTTTCGTCATCCAGTTAAAGTATAGGAAGACCCCCATAACAATCATAATATATCCTCCGACTTTCATGAAGGCCATACTATTTCTTTTAATCCAAGACATTTTCGTAATAAAGAATGACAGTACGAAAAACGGGATAGCAAATCCAAGTATGTAAGCAATCATGTAAATCATTGCTGATTCTGGGTTTGTTGCTGCTAATCCAATTACCGACACTAGAATTGGTCCGGTACATGGCGTCCACCCTGCTGCAAAGGCTAATCCAATTAGTACTGATCCAAAATAGCCACTTGGACGATTTTTAAATGTAAATTTACGGTCTTGCATTAAAAATTTCGGCTTAAACACCCCGACAATAATTAAGCCGAACACGATGATAAATATACCACCTAACTGTCTGATTAAATCTTTATAGTCAGTAAAGATTCCTCCAATAAAACTTGTACCAAATCCAATTGCAATAAATATAATTGAAAATCCAAGTAAGAAAAACGCTGTATGTATCATACTTCTTTTGCGAAGCATTGCATTTTCTTCTTTCAATTCAGAAACCGACATACCTGTTATGTACGATAAAAATGCCGGATAAAGCGGTAAGCAACATGGGGAAATAAATGATAAGAACCCGGCGCCAAACGCTAAAAAAATACTAATATCTTGCATCATTCCACTCCTCTCCCTAAATATTGTAACAAAAACACATAAAAATACTATGAACAATTCGTGAAATCACTTTTACAACGTGGCAATAAGAAAAAAGTACTTCCTCACAGTTTCTAATAAAACGTTTTCATTTCCTTCTATTATATAGAAAAAACTCAAATGGATTATGAAACTCCTTTAATTGTCATTACCATAACAAAGGTAACATAGTTTCTCAAATAATTAGCACGTTACTAGTACGTCTATATACATATTGGTTTAAAAAATATTTTTTTCAAATGCTGGCTCTATACAATGCAAAGTTGATTTTATAATACTTCTACTATTAATAATTTCAAGATTATGCATAAATATCATACTTTTATTATTATTCTATAAAATGTCATACTTTTCTTTCATTTGACCCTTTATTTCTAATTTTGTATACTTCCCTCTAGTTATATATTTTCGATACGGAACAACTTCATATAGATGGGAGGAATTTTTCATGCTTCGTTATTCTCTTTTAGTTTTATTAGGAGCGTGTAGTTATGGAATTTTAGCTATTTTTGTTAAGCTTGCATATGCAGAAGGATTTTCACTTGGAGAGGTAATTGGCAGCCAATATTTGTTCGGTTGGATTATTTTGCTTGCTATTACACTTCTATTTTCTAGACATCGCGTTCCTTTAAAGCAAGCATTACTTTTATTCGTTGCAGGAACATCTGCAAGTTTTACCGGAATTTTTTATTATGCTTCATTAAAAACTGTACCAGCTTCTATTGCAATTATTCTTTTATTCCAATTTGTTTGGGTCGGAATTATCATTGAAGCAGTCGCAACAAAAACATTACCTTCAAGAGAAAAAGTTATTTCTGTTATTTTCTTACTTGTAGGGACATTTTTATCAAGTGGTTTACTTGAACAATCAGCAGGTGCTTTCGATACGACTGGGATCATTTTAGGTTTATTATCTGCTGTTACATTCGCAACATACATTTTCGTGAGCGGAAAAGTTGCTATTGAAGTACCTTCATTACCGCGCGGTGTTCTCTTAATGACTGGTGCTTTAACTTTAGTCATGATTGTATTCCCACCAACATTTATTTTTAATGGTGCCATTTCTCAAGGTCTTTGGAAATACGGTTTAGGATTAGGAACATTTAGTATCGTAATTCCATCTATTGCCTTTACAATCGGTATTCCAAAAATCGGTTCTGGCTTAGCAACTATTCTTGGTGCAGCGGAACTACCAGTTACAACAATTATGTCCGTATTCGTTTTAAAAGAGGCTGTACTATCTTCACAATGGTTCGGTGTATCACTTATTTTAATCGGGATTGCAATCCCGCAAATTGCATACGCAATGCGTGGACGTTATCGTAAACATCATACGCATAAAAAAGTCGCAGCATAAAGTGAAACTTTAATTAGTTGAACCAATCGGACTGCCCATTAATACGGGATAAACGAGAGAGGATTTTCATTTGAGAATCCTCTCTTTTATTGTTGTATACTTATGATAAATATTTTGCTGAAGAAAGAAGGCATACTACATGGTATCTATTTCAAATCAACTAAAAGAAAAACTTATTTCCATCCGTCGACATTTACATGAGTATCCAGAACTATCATATGAAGAGTTCGAAACAACAAAAGCAATAAAAAATTGGTTAGAAGAAAAAAACATTACTATCATTGACTCCAATTTAGAAACAGGAATTATCGCTGAAGTGTCTGGTAATAAAAACGGGCCAATTGTAGCAGTTCGTGCTGATATTGATGCCCTTCCTATTCAAGAAGAAACACATTTGTCCTATGCATCTAAAGTACGAGGGAAAATGCATGCTTGTGGACACGATTTTCATACAGCTGCCATTTTAGGTACTGCTTTCTTATTAAAAGAAAGAGAACCTTCCCTAAATGGAACGGTTCGCTTCATATTCCAACCAGCTGAAGAAAGTAGTAATGGCGCTTGCAAAGTTATTGATGCTGGACATTTACGTAATGTGCAAGCGATTTTCGGCATGCATAATAAACCTGATTTACCAGTAGGTACAATTGGCATTAAAGATGGTCCACTGATGGCTGGAGTTGATCGATTTGAAATTGAAATTCACGGAGTTGGTACACACGCGGCTGTACCAGATGCTGGCGTAGATCCTATTGTCGCATCCTCTCAAATTGTGATGGCACTGCAAACAATTGTAAGCCGAAATATAAGTTCATCTCATAATGCAGTTGTTAGTGTTACAAATATTCACGCAGGAAATACGTGGAACGTGATTCCTGAAAAAGCTACGTTAGAAGGAACGATTCGCACGTTCCAAGCTGAAACACGTGAAAAGATTCCAGCACTCATGGAGCGTATTATTAAAGGTGTATCTGATGCATTAGGTGTAAAAACGAAATTCCGTTTTTATTCAGGTCCTCCTGCTGTTCACAACGATAAAGCTCTTACAGACTTATCTACTCAAGTTGCCACAAAGATGAATCTTAATATCATCTCGCCTAGTCTATCAATGGCTGGAGAAGATTTCTCATTTTACCAACAGGAAATACCAGGTTCATTCGTCTTTATGGGAACGAGCGGTACACATGAATGGCATCATCCTGCTTTTACAATTAATGAAGAGGCACTGCCTATAAGTGCAGAATACTTTGCTTTACTAGCCGAAAGAGCACTTAAACAATTCTCATAAAAAAAGCCGTTCAAAGTGCATCTCAGCACCCTGAACGGCTTTTCTTATTAAGTTAAATCACGTTTTAAAAACACAGTATATGAAATACATAAAAATACGAACAAATAAAGTAGCAACATACATGATGCAAACGGGAATGTTACTCCATCAATAAAACTTCCGTTCTTTGAAATACTATATAAATCTGTGTTTGCTGGCAATAAATATTTCGCCCAGTTATATCTAGTGGCTGCTAATAACGCAATATTGCCTGATAAAGCAAGGAATAGTGAAATACCAATTGCACCTCCACTAGATCTCGTTAACACAGAAATCATAAATGCAAACGATGCGTACACAACCGTTGGTAACCACGATAAAACATAATATTTACTTGCTTCTACAAAAATGTTTTGTTTTATTATATTTCCATCTTGGAAAATAAACTCACTCCATGCAGGCTGTTGGAATTTATAAATAACAAGTCCACATAAAGCGGAGAAGATCATATTAAATATAAATAATAAAGCTGCAAATATAACGATTGCTAAAAATTTTGCTGTTAAAATTTTAAAGCGACTCGCTGGTCGTATCGTTAAAAATTTATATGTTCCCCAGCTATATTCATTCGCAAAAATTGTACTTGCATACACGAGGATAAATGGGAGCAAAATTGGAAATACGATAAAACCTGTATCTCTCATGAAAGAAAGTGGAGAACTGCTTGCCGGTGCTGTATCCGTATCTAAATGCTTCATCTTAAGCTGGTATTCTTTTACAAGCTCATCCCCTGATTTTTCTGCTAAAATAGCTTCTTTTTTCATGCCAAGCTTTTTCTCAATTTCTACAGTTCGTTCTGTATAATCTACTTTCCATCCTTTTGTTTCCGGTTCAAAATACTTTACCGTGACCCATCCTAATCCGATTATTAATACTGCAATAACTGCAAATGGAATAATCGTTCGCTTCCGCTTAAATATTTTATACAGTTCGTTATATACTAAATTAAACAATATCTTTTCCCCCTGTTAATTCTAAAAATTGCTCTTCTAACGTTTTTCTTTCTTCATATACACGATACACTTGAATATTTTTCTCAAGCAATGTACGAATAACATTTGGGATTTCTTCATCTTTTACATTAATAAGTAATTCATTATCTTTTACTAAAACATCATGCCCTAATATTTCTGCTGCTTTATTCGCATCATCTACACGTATACGGATCGTCTCCATCTCTTCGCTTTGGCTATGCTGAATATTTTGCGTAGCCACATATTCCCCGTGCTGAATAATGATAACTCTGTCACACATTAATTCAACTTCTGAAAGTAAGTGACTTGATACAAGTACAGCTTTTCCTTGTTCATGTGCAATTTTTTTTATGTACATTCTCATTTCATGTATTCCACTAGGGTCTAATCCATTTGTCGGTTCATCTAGTATCAACACGTCTGGATCGTGAATAAGTGCCTGAGCGATTCCTAAACGTTGTCTCATGCCGAGTGAATACGCTTTTACTTTGCGATCAATTACTTGTCCCATCCCTAACAATTTCACTACTTCATCGATACGTTCTTCGGTCACATTACCATTCATTCGTCCGAAATATGTTAAATTTTCATAGCCGCTCAAAAAAGGATAAAATTCAGGTGTCTCAATTACCGCTCCAATTTTCGCAGCTGTTTTTTCGAATTGCTGTTTCACAGATTGACCATCAATCCATACTTCACCTTCTGTCATACGGATCATACCAACCATCATTCTCATTAAAGTCGTTTTTCCAGCACCGTTTGGTCCGAGTAAACCGACAACCTCGCCTTTTTTCACTTCAAAACTAATATTTTGTACAAGTGTCTTTGATCCGATTCGCTTCGTTAACCGATCGACTTTTACAATTGATTGTTCATTTGTCATTCTATACAACCTTTCCTTCCCATTCTTTGTCAGGTCTTTTCACTGTAACATGATTATTTTTATGTGTAAAATGGAAAAAGGCATGATTTCTCATGCCTTTTTCTTGAAATGCAACGAATTTTTATCTTGTAAACTTTGAACAAATCGAAAACATTGCACCATCGATAATAGAAGGATAACAATCATAATTATACTCACTACTACTATTGCATATATTGTAATCGGTGCACTATTTATCCCTTGTATTCCTGCTATTCTTATAAAAATAATCGTAAATAATTTTAAAAATAACATCCCATTAACTAATCCAAAAACAAACGCTGCTCCATAAATGAATAATTGCTCCTGACATAATAAACATAGTACTTCTTTTCTTTTTATATTTTCTGCTACATAAGATGTAAACTCCTCTCTCCTCACTAGCAAAAGGGAGTACATCATTTTATATGTAGTAAAAATACATATGAAAATTAGTACAATAAACAGTGTGTAAAAATACATTTGAAATACAAATGCATCCCCTACTTTCAAAATAGCTCCTTCATTAAATTGTAACGATATCATAAAAAACAAAATCATAATACTCATAGCAATCCACATAAATTGCTTCATCCTTTTGGTAGCAAATGTTCTTATATTTTTTCTCGCTAACCGACATAAAGACATAAAATTCTTCCCCTACCTTATTACATACGCATTCTATACTACTAGTGTATAAAAATATGACATTTTAAACATCGCACTACAATCGGAATTTCTTCTAAGTCTTTAGTCCTAGAAAACGAAATGATAAAAAATCACATTTAGAATATAATTGTAAAAAGGAGGAGATTGCATGCGTATAAAATTACTATCAATCTTGTTTTTATTATTACTCACAAGTTGTAGCCAAATAAAAAACAATGAAGTTGCCATTGTTGAGCCATACAAATTAACAAAAGAGCAAGCTTCTATTTTACAAATGACTCCTTTTCAAGAAGGAAATAGCATGTTTTATAACGTTACGCTTAAAAATGATAAAGATGAAATAAATGCTACAATTGATTATTATAACAATGGTAAAAAAACAAAAGAAATTGCTAATATAGCTACCTCACATTTTTCAAAAAAGAAAGTAAAGCTTTCTTTTTTACCACCACATTTCCAATTCGATAAAGATATACAAGAAAAAAGGCAGTGGTATATGAATATTGAAGGTGCTTCAACGCTTGTTCATGAAGAAGCACCACCAAGCGTAAATAGCTCCGCAACTACTACAATCCAATCTATAAAAAATTTAAAATACAATCAAAAAACAATTTTAGCTGCTGTAATCCAAACAAGTAAAGAAACTGTAAGCGTTCCTACCATTGATGAAGAAACAGGTATTGATCTACTCTTAAAAGAAAATGAACACGTTTATCTATTCAGTATCGAGCTAAAAAAAGAACAATAAAGCGGAAATGCAACTTAAGTTGCATTTCCGCTTTATTGTTTAATAAGGTGTACTTTTATGGATTTGAATTAAATCCATATTCTGTTACTACTATTGCTCATCCTCTACTTCTATTCTTTTCTTCTCTCTTGCAATTTTTAAAAACTCTAGCAGCTCTGGATTACTATTCATTTTTTTGTAAGCCACTGACATTTCTGCCACAAAATTAGAATCATATAATTCTTTATATACAACTTCTGTTTTATATAACTTATTTGCCGATACGGGTATTACTGTAATTCCAATCCCTGCCGCTACAAGCCCCATAACTGTTTGATACTCTGTTGCTTCTTGTACAATACGTGGACTAAATCCAACTTCTCTGCAAAGAGATAAAATTGTATCATACAAAGCTGGCCATACTGGTCTCGTAATAAATACAAACGGCTCATCTCGTAAATCTTCTATATGTATTTCATCTTTCTCTGCAAGTGGATGTGCCTTTGGTAAACATAAGGTACAAGATAACCTTTGAATTGGCTCTAATTCTAATAATTGTGTTGGAATTGGTGGACGTAAAAAGCCAATATCAATACGGTTATCATGAAGTGCATGAACTTGATCTGGTGTTGACAATTCATGTAATGCAACAGACACTCTCGGAAATTTCTTTCTATATTCCCTAACAATTGATGGTAAAATATCATATATCGCCGCACCTACAAAACCAATTGAAAGTGATCCTACTTCTCCCCTTTGCGCACTTTGTGCAACTTCTACTGCTTTTTCAATTTGTTCAAACGCTTTTTTTACTTCTTTTAAAAACATTTCTCCTGCTTCTGTTAGTTCAACCTTTCTTTTCGTTCTTGAAAATAATGTAACTCCCATTTCTTTTTCTAATTGCTGTATTTGTTGACTAAGTGGTGGTTGTGTCATTTGTAAACGAGCAGCTGCCCGTCCAAAGTGTAACTCTTCTGCCACAACAACAAAATATTGCAAATGCCGTAATTCCATTTTTGGACACCCTTTTCACTTTCGATTAATATGTCTAATATATTAATAACATATAATTTATATATTAGACAAATATTTTGAATGAACGTATAGTAGAAATTGTTAATTCTTTTTTACAATTTTTATGTAAAAAAAGAAAGAGGTGGTTACTGTATGAAATGGTGGAAGTTAAGCGGACAAATTTTATTACTATTTTGTTTCGCTTGGACAGGTGAATGGATTGCAAAACAGGCACACCTCCCAGTTCCAGGAAGTATAATCGGTATTTTTTTATTATTAATTTCGTTAAAATTTAACCTAGTTAAAAAAGAATGGATACAGGACGGAGCAGATTTTTTATTAAAAGAACTTATTTTATTTTTCATCCCTTCTGCAGTCGCTGTCATACGTTACAGAGATACACTAACACAATATGGAATCGATCTCATTTTAATTATTATGATTAGCACTCTTTGCGTTACCTTAGTTACAGGACTTTTAACAGAATTGCTACTAAAGCGGAAAGGATCAACGCAATGATCGGATTTCTTTGTTTACTATTAACACTATTCACATATTGGATATCAAAAAAAATGTATCAACGTTGGAATTGGAGTCTACTTTCTCCTCTTCTCGTCTGTCCCATTATTTTAATTGCTTTATTGCTCGGATTAGATACACCTTATGAAACATATGAATCTGGTGGTCACTGGTTAACTGAATTATTAAAGCCCGCAACAGTTGCTTTTGCATGGCCAATCTATAAATATTTTGATTTATTAAAGAAACATGGAATGGCTATCTTACTTAATGTCATTGTCGGTTCGTTTTTATCAGTCATTACTTCAGCACTACTAGCAAATTATTTTCAAATTGATTCATCACTAGAACATAGTTTAGCGCCACATATCGTAACAACACCAATCGCAATGGCTATTTCAGAAATGATTGGTGGTATGTCACAATTAACTGCTGTATTTGTCGTTTTAACTGCCTTAACAGGAGCATTGCTCGGTCCTTCTCTCATACGCATTTGCCGCATTAAAACAGCAATCGCAAAAGGTATTATGTTAGGAACGAGCGCAAATGGAACCGGTACATCAAAAGCATTCGAAATCGGTCCTGTGGAAGGAACAATTGCAAGTTTATCCATGCTTTTAACAGCAGGCGCTAGTTTAGTTATCGTTCCGCTTTTCTTGTCTTGGATACATTAAAGAAGCAAGTATTTACATACTTGCTTCTTTATCTATATATTGGCACAGCAATTCATAATCCTCTGGAAAAGCTAAACACAATTGTTCAATTTCATGTATCCCTTTCCAAGCAATTTCATGTATTAACTCATCAGGATCTTGGATTTTCATATTACCGCCTATTTGTTTAACAAAATAATAATGGACATACACTGGAACACCGTATGTAATACCCTCTTTTTCATATATTTTATTTACCACTTCCACATTGTAACCTGTTTCTTCCCAAACTTCCCTGATACAACATTCTTCTAGTGTCTCTCCCTTTTCAAGTCCTCCACTTGGGACAGACCATCTTTTTTCTTCTCCCTCTTTGCCCTGCAGTACCATTAAAACTTCATTTCTTTCATTTACACATACCGCTGCACTACCTATCCATCTCTCCATAAACATCCCTCCCCTACTAAAATTCGCCCTCTTTTTTATTTTCCCCTTGAAAAAAAGAGGAAAATAATAAAACAATGACGAAAAATTACATCAACTTCATAGACAATCCTTTTTTAGAAATTAAAACTGGAAGGATGAAAATATGATTTCTAATTATGTTGTGGAATGTGTCTTTTGTGAAGAAAATCGAAAGGCTCGCCAAGCTATTGTCACAGTTCCCGCGACTACTCAGCTACTAGCCATTGAAAAAGTGCGTGCGGAATGCAAACGTCGCTTCGGAAAAACTGTATTATTACAAACAGAAATTAAAGAAAAAATTGTTTTTGAACAAAAAGAAAGCCGACCATAAATTGGTCAGCTTTCTTATCCGATCATATTTTCACATGAAGATTAGGGGCATCCTCTTTAAGGATCGGGATTTTCCCATTATGTACGTTCCATAATGGTCATCGAACAATATATTTCTATGCAATTAACTATTGAATAGAATAGGGCAAAACTTGTTCGCATTTTTAGAAAAGGGATAGGGATATAATTCAAGTAGTACTTCGAATACTCGAACTTTACACTCATAATATTAAAACAAATCCTTTTATATGGGAAATATGAATTACCTACATAATTCATTCGTAAAATATATTAATAGTTTGCTATATTAATTTTATCCCGCTATTTGTAAGCAGTAACCCCCTACTTATTATAATTTCACCTTACTCCATCAATAGCATACATCCAGCTAAAACCGGTGTCATAATCATCGAAAACCTCAAAAGCATTCGCGGTGCATAATTTGTAAACTTCGCGCCAATATATGCCCCTAACATGGTCCCAATTAATACTTGCAATAACAATATATAATCTAAATATCCTTCCGAACTATATCCTAGACCGCCTCCAATTGCAATCGGTAATATAACAAGCATTGTTGTCCCTACAGATTGCTGAATCGTTAATCCCAATAGAACCATTAATCCAAGCTGAATAAACGGTGCAGAACCAATCCCAAATGAACCAGCCATCATTCCAGTAACTAATCCAAGGCATATACATTTCAACAAGTAGTTCATGGAAAACTCTTTATGCTTATATAAAGATGACTGTTCTTTGTTTTGGAACATAATTAATTTAATAAACATAAAAATTGCCGATAAAAATAACATCCCAGCTGTAAACCAATGAAGAAGATGTGCTGGTATAAGTGAACCAAATTTAGAACCAATATAAGAGCCAATTGCGCCAAATCCCCCAACAATCCCGCCTATAATAAGTGCTACATTACCTTCACGGTAATGACTGACAACACCTGATAATGTCGTAAACGCCATTGCAGTTAAAGATGTTGCAAGAGCAACATGAATAGGAATATGAAATACTAAAGTGAGTATCGCGATAATAAACCCAGCTCCTCCAGCTCCAACAAATCCTAATAAAATACCCATTACTAACATTGTTATAATAATTGCCACAGACTTTCCCTCCAGTAACACAATTATCCATCATATTTATCCCTACATACAAATAAAAAGCATCCTAGATGGATGCTTTTTATTTCAATGATATGTACTTAATCTTGATTAATCAAAATAACCGCTGGACCAGCTACTACTACTCCAGCTACTTCTATTTTTTCAAATTCCTTTACTGTAATAGATATAACTCCTTCTCTTTCCATCAATTCTTTACTCAGGACATCAGTCGGGATTGCTTTCACCGTCTTACCTCCTTTTCATTTATACAATATGATAAAGTGAAACTTTCATCAGTGGGGTTTTGGTCCGTACTTATTGATTATTAACCCTCACCAATCGGGCGAATAATTGCCCAATGCATCTATATATATGCATCACCTCCGCTTTCATTCCTTATTCCACTCAAAAACCTTCTCCCCCTTCCTTGACATATTGAAAAATAAAAAAGAAGCTATAACATATAGCTTCCCTCCACGTTTCTTTAATCTTTATGCACCGTATATTCCATGACTTTACCATCTCTATCAAATTGTAAAATAAGCTGTTCGCTATCTATTGGAATAAAGCCACGTTCAGTCCCAAGATAATACAAAGTGATAACTCCTTCTTCCCCACTTCTCGTTTCCGTTGGGGCTCCTAACAATTGTGTAATTTCTTCATTTGATTTCCCTATTAATTTATATTTTTGTAATAGATCATCTACCATATGTACCCGCTTATCTGCATGATTTAACCATCTATTTTGATTAAACTTTGATGTATATTCATTTACACTTAGTTGTACAGTGCACACTATTAATGGTATGAGTGCTACTATTAACCCCCCCAACATTTGCTTCTTTTCTTCATTACGATTTTTAGAAACATATAAAATAGCCCTTTGAATCATGACTAATAAAACAAATGGTATGAATACTACAAAAATGCTCCTTACACTTAAGGGTATATGGACCATATCAATGACGAATATAAATACAATGTACATTACTATATATAAACAAAAAGAGACATACAAAATGCCACGTAGCATAGCGTTCAGAAAGATCTCCCCTTTTAACTCACTATATAATTCATCCGGCTAATCATTTCTTGAATCTGTTCTAATTCTTGCACTGTATATACTACTTCCCCTGCTAATATTTCATTTCTAAAGAACGTTACAATTTGCTCCCGATCTTTTAATCTAGGTGTTTCCTCACTAGAAAGGTCTACTATTTCTTTTCCATTTTTATTATAAAAATATACAACTGGTTTTACTTTTTCTTTTATACTATTAGCCTGCATTTCTTTCAAACCACTGTATAAAATTTGAGATAGTTTCTTCGCCCTATATACTGGATTCCCTTCATTTTTCACTTGTATAGTTGACGAATCTTTACCTACTATATATTCAAATGTCTCTTCTTTTTCAACTTCTTGTTGATACTTACCCATTTCATCAATCATAAATGAATATATACCAGCATTTTCTTTCGTTAAACCATGAATTAATTTCTCTTCCCATTCTTTCGTCTCAAGTAGATAAATACCAGTTTTGCACAAGATGAGATGATGGATTCGATTATCGTTTATTTCACTATTATTTTTAATAAAAACATTCGGCATGATTTGAATTTCAGCATCTAATATGGTGCCTTGCTCTATGAATCCTCGTTTCATATAATGTAATGTTTCGTACGTATTCATTTCAGCGCCGTTTTTAGTATATTCTCGTAGATTTGCAATTAGTTTTTGAAACATATGTATTTCGTTATTATGTTTATTTTGCATTTCACTACGTTCTTTACTATGCTGCACAGCTAATTGATTTTTCATCATACGCATATTTTCAATTTCTCTATTTGCACTTACTTGTAAATCATTGTATTTTTTCTGTTCCATATTTTTTAAATTATTTTGTTGTTCTTTATGCTCTATCACCGTAGCTGCAATTTCATTTTTATACGTTTCAATCGCTTGTTTCTTTTCAAATTCTACTTGCTGACTCTCTGATTCTAACTGTTTATTTTTATAAAACAGCACAAATACTACAGCTAATAATATTAAAACCGTACCTATTAGCACATAATTCATATTTTTACCCCTTTATTTCATTATCGATTATTTTTTATAAATATATCTATTATAGTATACTATGGTTTCGATATAGACTTTGTAAAAGTTGTATATTTTTAATAAAAGGCACCTCTGACGAGGCACCTTTTATTTTCACTCTATTGTACACCATACTGAATATAACTTGGATCGTAGTATATCCATTGATTTGTCCCTAAGCAAAGCCATCCATCTTGCTTACTCCATACTCGATACGATTCACCATGATGTAACTGTCTTATAACATTTCCATTTAATGATGGAGCATCACGCAAATTTACATTATCACCAGTAATAGTCGCCACATAATGTTTATACTGAATATAACTCGGATCATTATATACCCACTGATTTGTCCCTAAACAAAGCCATCCATCTTGTTCTCCCCAAACTTCATATGTTTCGCCACGATTCAATTGGCGAATTACACTAGACTGCAAAGATGGTCCACTTCTCAAATTCACATTATCTCCATTAATTATAGCAACCCCGTACACTGGAGTTGCATTATTAGGCGGGGAAACATTACCTCCACCACTTGCTCCATTCCCTTTTAAAGCTTCTAATGAAACTGCAGCTGATACATCACAATTTCCTACGCCTGAAATTTGTCCAGAATCTGTGTACTGCCACGCTGTCCACGTTGTCCATCCACCAGCATCAGCAGGCGGTGTACTCGAGTATTTAGCAATCCAAAGCGGTATATCACTTAATCCGCTAATTCCGAACTCATTAATATACCAAACTCCTGTATATAACATTACATCTTTTCCAGTAGCCTGTTTCACATAATTTATGAAGCTTCTTGCCCAATTCGATATAGCGTTACCAGTTAAATTACTGTTACTCGGATCTGTTGGTGATTCTAAATCCAGAACTGGCATTAAGTCTGTCTGGTTATTTTGTAATATACTCACAAAATATTTTGCCTCTGAAATTGCATCATTTTGTTCTGGGCGCGCAAAATGGTATGCACCAATTAATACATTCGCATTTCGTGCTGCTTGTACATTCTTAGTAAAAGTAGGATCAATGTAGTTTACACCTTCTGTCGCTTTTGCATACGCTGCTGGAATTCCAGATGCCTTCACTGCATTCCAATCAATATTCCCTTCCCAATGAGACACATCAATAAACGTAACATTTGAACTTGATCTGTTTTGCATATAAAATCTCCTATCATTTTTTTACTTCGTATACATACAATATGTACAAGTTTCATAAGAGGACACGACATTTATGCTATAGAAACAAAGAGTAAACATATTTTTTATACAAAATAAAAAAGACCTTGTATTACAAGGCCTTTTGCAAACTCACTTTATTTTGTAGCAAATACATATTATAATACAAACCTTGCTCACTTAATAATTCTTGATGTGTCCCTCTCTCTACTATCTCTCCATCATGCATCACAAAAATTTGATCCGCATCTTGAATTGTAGATAACCTATGCGCAATGGCTATCGTCGTTCTACCTTTTCGCATTTGTTGCAACGCTGTTTGAATAGCCTCTTCTGTTTCTGTATCGATATTAGCTGTTGCTTCATCTAATACTAATACTTTCGGATTCGTTGCTATCGTTCTAGCAAAAGCAATTAATTGTCGTTGACCGCTTGAAAATGCTGCACCTCTTTCTACTACTTCTGTTTCATACTGTTTTGGTAACTTTTCAATAAACGTATTCGCTTGCACAAATCGAGCAGCTTCTTTTACTTCTTCATCCGTAATTTCTTCATTATACATACGAATATTTTGCTTTACATTTCCAGCAAATAAAAATGCATCTTGCAATACGAGTCCTATTTTCTTTCTAATTTCTCGTTCTTCAAATTTTTCTAAATCTACACCGTCTATTACAATATTTCCTGACTTAATATTATAAAATCGCATTAACAAATTCATAATCGTACTTTTTCCGCTACCAGTATGCCCAACAAAAGCAACCGTTTGCCCTTGTTTCACGTGAAATGATACATTTTTTAAAACGTCACGCTTTCCATCATATGAAAAAGTAACATTTTTAAATTCAATATCTCCATCCACGATTTGAGGATTCTCATTACCTTTTTGAACCGGTGCTAAATCTTTCTCGTCCATTAAATGAAATACACGTGATGACGAAACAAGTGCCTGTTGGAAGAAGGACAATTTCATCATCATCTCATTTACAGGTTGGAAGAAACGATGTATATAGTTAACAAAAGCATATAAAACTCCTACTTCAACAGGGCTCTTTAAAGCATCAATCCCAAATAAACCTAGTACTAACGCAATAGCTACAATATGTACTAAATCCGTAGCTGGTCGTAAAAGTAATGCGTCTAACTTCAAAGTACGTCGCCCTGCACTATAATGTTTATTATTCACTTCTTCAAACTCTTTTCTCATACGTTTTTCTTGTCTGAACACTTGAACAATATTCATTCCTTGTATGGACTCGTTCAACTTTGCATTTAACACGCTTAGTTGATTACGTACTTCTAAATAAAAAGCTGCACTTTTCCGGCGATATAATACCATAATCGCAAACATTATCGGAATTAATACGAGAGAAAATAGCGCTAATTTTACATCTAATAAAAACATCGCTACTAAAATACCTACTAAAAAGACTACATTTTTTACAAATGTTGATAATACACTGACATAAAAATCTTTAATCGCTTCCGTATCATTTGTTATACGCGATACAAGTGTACCAATCGGCGTACGATCAAAGAAACTTAATGACAGCTTTTGAACATGTTCATATACTTCAACTCGCATATCTTGAACAATCTTAAAAGCAATGTTCTGAAAGTACAATAGATTTAAATACGTAAATAGTACTTTTAATAAATGAGCAACTATGTAAATTACAAATAAAGTAACGAGCGCTGATCGTTCAAAATCCCGCGGTACTAGGTGTTCATCGAGGAATTGTTTAATTAAAAAAGGACCCATCATTTCCGTTACTGTCGCACCAACTAAAAAGATAAATGCTAAAGATAGTAACCCTTTATATGGCTTCATATAGGAAAGCAATCTACTTAAATCACTTCGCTTCTTCTCTACCATCATACGCCTCCTTTCTCGACTAAAGCTTCTAATTGCTGGCTTTCATACATTTCCTTATACCAGCCGTTTTCCTTCATTAATTCCTCATGTGTACCTCTTTGTACAATTCTACCTTCATCAACAACAAGAATAAGATTGGCATGCTGAATTGCACTTAATCGGTGTGCAGTAATAATCGTCGTTTTCCCTGCTCTCTCCCTCTTTAAGGCACTTAAAATCGTCTCTTCTGTTTTTGCATCTACCGCTGATAAACAATCATCCAAAATTAAAATTTCAGCATTTGTTAATAAAGCACGAGCAATAGAGATTCGCTGTTTTTGACCACCAGATAACGAAACACCTCTTTCCCCTACTACTGTTTCATATCCTTCTGAAAATTGGAGGATGTCATTATGAATACAAGCAATCTCTGCTGCTTGGGTAATTTCATTATATGTAGCATCCGCCTTTCCAAAGGCAATATTCTCGCCAATACTTGCTGAAAATAAAAAATGATCTTGCGGCACGTATGAAATGGCAGAACGGACACCATGAAGTGTTATATCTCGAATATCTCGCTCCCCAATTTTTAATTCACCATTAAAATGATCATACTCACGGATTAAACATTTTAATAAAGTCGTTTTCCCTGCGCCTGTACGTCCTACAACTCCTAGCGTTTCGCCCTTCTTCAAATCAAAGTGAATATCGTTTAAATGTAACAATTCATTTTTCTTATACGAAAATGAATCAACGGCAAACGAAACATTACCGCTCGCTATTGTATGTACAGCATTTTCGCTATTTACTACATCTGATTTTTGTGAAAGAATTTTTTCTACACGGTCATATGAAGCACGCCCACGCTCCATAATATTGAATAACCATCCAAACGCTAACATTGGCCAAACGAGGGTACCTAAATATGTCGTAAATGTAACGAGATCACCTACTGTTAATTCACCTCTTACAACTAATACCGATCCGTAACATACTGCGATTAAAAAAGAAAATCCAACGATAAGAGAGATTGTCGGATCAAATAACGAATCAATACGTGCAACTAACACATTTTTATGTACAACATCTTCTGATTTTCTTCGAAACGCCTGTAAATCTTCTTTCTCTTGTCCAAGCGAGCGAATCACTTTCATTCCACTCATACTCTCTTGCACTTTATCATTGATTTCCGAAAACGATTGCTGTGCTTTATGAAACCTTTTATGTAATAAAGTTCCATAATAATTTGTCGAAATAGCTACAATCGGCATTGGAATTAAACTTAATAATGTTAACTTCCAACTAATTGTAAAACCCATCGCTACGAGTACACATCCTCCGACAGCTAATGAGTCAACAAGCGTCAAAACACCTGCTCCAGCAGTTTGCTGGATCGCTTGAATATCATTGGTCGCATGTGCCATTAAATCACCTGTCCGATTTGACTGATAGAAAGATGGACTCATCTTTGTAAAATGTTCATACAAATTTTTTCGTAATTGGCGAGCTAATTTTAATGAAGACCCGAAAATCATAATACGCCATATGTAACGTAATATGTACATCGTAATACCTACAATTACTAATAGTACAACCCATTTTAGTAACTTATCGGTCGTCAATGTTCCATCATTAATTTCATCTACAACGATTCCAATTACTTTTGGTGCTACAAGTTCTAAAAGTGCAACGCCAAACAATAAAATAATTCCAGTTATGTACGCTCGTTTTTCTTGTTTAAAAAACCACGCTAAATTCATAAACACTTTCATTTTTTTCCTCCTCCCTTAAAATGAGCGATGTTTTCAGTTTACCAAAGATACAGAATTTTTAAAAGTTTTAAAAACTATAACTAACAAAAAGAAAGACACTCTTAGCGAGTGTCTTTTAGCGCTTATTTCATTTGTTGCTTGTTCATTGCGCTCATCATTTGATTGATTTTCTTTTGGGAAGGTTTTTGTCCCATTTGCATCATCATCATTTTTAACATTTGTTCGTTAATTGGTGGATTTTTTTGTAAGTAATTCATCATGTATTTGCGGGCAATGAAAAATCCTAACGCCACGCCTGCTACTAGTGCTACTACGCCCACTAGAATACCTAACCAAATTGGCATATATTTTCCTCCTTCATGTTGTCTACCTTACAGTGTACTAAAACCTTTTCAATAAGACAAGATACAATTCGACATTTTTTACACATATGTTCGTACTTGTTTTAGAGGATTCAGCCATCCGTACTTTGTATTTTCATAATCCATAGCTAAAAATGTTAATTCACACTTTCTTAACACCTCAAAGAACGTCGTTTCCATTGAGACATTTCCAGAGGTATTCATACGAATATAGTGCGGTTTCACCATTATTTCGCCGTACTCCGCTCCCGTATAAATTGTATGTGTATGATGTGTTCTATCATATTTACCAAGAACGCGCAAAGCTTGTTCTAATTTATGATGAATTTTCATTACTTGCAATGGCATCGTTATATACATCATTTGCTTATATAACACTTTTTTCTCCGAAAGGGACCCAGATTCTGAAAATCGAGCAAATAAATCAAAAAACAAATATTCACGACCAAAATAAGCTTTCGCAATATCCTCTTGAATTAAATACAATTCATACGTTTTCATTTTTCCACTCCCAATCTGGACAACCTTTTCTCTTCATTATATATAAGAAAATTTGCAATGATTGTCTGACTGCGGAGAGATAAAAAACTTTTTCTGTCGAAAAAACTCATTTACATAGAAAAACCTCTCCATGCCGGAGAGATTTTTCTGAAATCATTAAAGCATTTCTTTTACTTTACGAACAACGTTCTCTACAGTAAATCCATACTCTTCCATAATCTTCTCACCAGGAGCAGAAGCACCGAATGTATCGATACCTAACACATCTCCTTCAAGACCTACGTAACGGTGCCATCCGAATGTAGCACCCATTTCGATTGCGAAACGTTTTGTTACTGCTTTTGGTAATACAGATTCTTTGTACTCTGCAGTTTGAGCTTCGAAGCGATCCATAGATGGCATGCTGACAACAGCTGCGTCAACGCCGTCTACTGCTAATGCTTTTTGAGCTTCAACAGCTAGGCTTACTTCAGATCCAGTTGCAAGTAAGATTACGTCAGCCGTTTCTTTCTTGCTTGCAGAAACTACATATGCACCTTTTGCTACTTTTTCATACGTATCATCTTTTGCACCTTCTAATGTTGGAAGGTCTTGACGAGTTAATACTAAAGCAGTTGGTTTGTTTGTAGATTCTAAAGCTAGTCTCCAAGCTGCAACAGATTCGTTACCATCAGCAGGACGGATAACAGAAACGTTTGGCATTGCACGAAGCGCTGCTAATTGCTCGATTGGTTCATGTGTTGGACCATCTTCACCAACAGCGATACTGTCATGTGTGAATACATACGTTACTGGCAATTGCATTAATGCTGCAAGGCGAATTGCTGGACGTAAGTAATCAGAGAATACGAAGAACGTACCACCGTAAGTTTTTAAACCACCATGTAGTGCAATACCGTTCATTGCTGCACCCATTGCGAACTCACGTACACCGTACCAAATGTTTTTACCGCTGTAATCATCTCTTGTAAAGTCTTTTTCGTTATTCATGTATGTTTTGTTAGAACCAGCAAGGTCAGCAGATCCACCGAAGAATGATGGTACAGACTCTGCAATTGCATTAATTACAGCACCAGAAGAATTACGAGTTGCTGCTTTTGATCCTAATTCATAAGTTGGTAAGTTTTGCTCCCAACCTTCTGGAAGTTGACCGTTCATTGCTGCTTGGAATTCGTTTGCTAATTCTGGGTATGCTTGTGCATATTCACCTAGCATCGTGTTCCACTCAGCTTGCGCAGTTTCACCAACATCTTGTACTGTTTTACGGAAGTTGTCATATACTTCTTCTGCTACGTGGAAGTCTTGCTCAGCAGTCCAAGCATATGCTTCTTTCGTTAATTTTGTTTCTTCTACACCAAGTGGAGAACCATGTGAAGCTGATTTTCCTGATTTGTTTGGAGAACCGAAACCAATTGTCGTTCTTACTTCAATTAGCGTTGGGCGTTTTTCGTCAGCTTTCGCTTCTTCAATTGCTTTCGCGATTGCTTCAATATCGTTTCCATCCTCAACACGGATTACTTGCCATCCGTATGCTTTGTAACGATCTTCTACACTTTCAGAGAATGAACGATTTAAATCGCCATCTAATGAAATATCGTTTGAATCGTAAAGCACAACAAGACGACCTAATTGTAAATGAGCAGCTAATGAAGATGCTTCAGCAGAAACGCCCTCCATTAAATCTCCATCACCACAAATAGCATATGTATAATGATCTACTACATTATACGCATCACGGTTATATTTAGCAGCTAAATGTCTTTCAGCCATTGCCATACCTACAGCAGTTGCAATACCTTGTCCAAGTGGACCAGTCGTTGCATCTACACCAGCTGTATGACCGTACTCAGGATGTCCTGGAGTTTTGCTTCCCCATTGACGGAAGTTCTTTAAGTCATCCATTGTTACATCATAACCAGATAGGTGAAGTAGGCTGTATAATAACATTGAACCATGACCTGCAGATAATACGAAACGATCACGGTTAAACCACGTTGGGTTATTTGGATTGTGTTTCATAAATTGAGTCCATAATGTATAAGCCATTGGTGCTGCACCCATTGGCATTCCTGGGTGACCAGAGTTTGCTTTTTCAATCGCATCGATGGATAATGTGCGAATCGTGTTGATAGAAAGTTGTTCGATTGAATGTGACATGCTATTCTTCCCTTCGCTTATATTAGTAAACGTTTTATACATTTATATGATAGCTTCCCACGCAAGATTATACAACATGTATCGACAAATATGTTGATGTTTTTTTGATTTTTTATAAAAAAATCAATGTTTCCGGGAATGTATGGGTATTCAATATGACATACTTTTTCATTATTTTTATTTTAAAAAGAAAGGGAATTATCTGTATATTTATACAAATCTCTTCTATACTTACTTTTTAAATACGTTTTTAAAACATAAAAAAAGCATCTACATTCGATGCTTTTCAAATCAGTTACACAATCCGTTTCCGAATCGAACTTGAAATAAAATCAATGATAATGACCATTAAAATAATGCCCAATAAAATAATTCCCACGCGAGACCAATTGCGTGAACTCAGCGCAAAAATTAGTGGCGTACCAATCCCTCCTGCTCCGATAACCCCTAAAATCGCAGCGGATCGTACATTAATTTCAAATCTGTATAACGTATACGATAGAAAATCTGGTAACACTTGCGGTAACACCGCATACCAAAGTATTTGAAAACGATTTGCTCCTGTTGCTAGTAACGCTTCCGTCGGTCCTTTATCTATGTTTTCAATTCCTTCTGAATATAGTTTTCCTAACATTCCAATAGAATGCAATCCTAAGGCTAATACTCCTGCAAAAGAGCCTGGACCAACAGCTTTTATAAATAAAAGAGCCATAATTAATTCAGGAAACGTACGAACAAAACTAAGTACAAATTTCCCAAATCCTGAAGTTAATTTTCCACTACTCATATTCGTTGCCGCCCAAAAAGCAAACGGAACAGATAAAAATGCAGAAATAAATGTACCTAATATCGCAATTGCCAACGTATCAATTAATCCATGTAATAAATCTTCACCATCTGGCAAAGATACATACGACCAGTCTGGATTCAATATCCCTGTCATAATTGCTTTTGTAATTTCTCCCGCCGTTTCCTTTATTCCCTCTAGCGGTACTCCTGAAAAAGCCCATATATAAACAAATGTAAGTGCTATAAAAATAAACGAGCGATACACACTCGGTTTCTTCGGTTTTGGTACGATTATCGTCGTTTTACTCATTATAATTTCTCCCGCAACAATGTACTTACATAATCAATTACCAATACAACAACAAGAGTATAGATGATAATAGATGCAGTTTGTTGATATTGTAAAAATCCAAGTGTACGATCATAATATAGTCCAATACCACCTGCTCCTACTAAACCTAGGACAGCCGCTGCCCGTACATTCACCTCAAATGTATATAGTACATAGGAAACAAAGTGTGCTTTTACTTGTGGAATGACTCCATAAACAATCCATTGCACCTTATTAGCCCCTACAGCTGTCATCGCTTCTAGTGGGCCAGGGTCAATTGATTCAATTGATTCATACAACAATTTCGCCACGAGCCCAATTGAGAAAAAAGTAAGAGCTAAAATACCCGGAAGTAGTCCTATTCCAAAAATAGCTACGAAAATTGCCGCTAATAATAAATCTGGTATCGTTCGAATAAAATTTAAAATCAATCGAGCTGGACTGTATAAAAATGTACTAGTAAACACATTACTTGCCGCAAACAGTGCAAGTGGAATAGCTAAAATCGCTCCTAAAGTCGTCCCAATAATCGCCATACGTATTGTATCTAACATTGCTGTTGTAATAACTTGAAAATAACTCCAATCTGGCGGCACCATTTCTTTTAACAAATCCATTATATTAGGAAAACCAACTACTAGCTTTGAAAATGATGCGTCGACCTGTATACTACTTCCCCACAACAGTAAAATGAATAGAATAAACGTTAACATATGTTTTAACTTACTCGGCGGCTTCGGTATCGACTTCGAATATATCGTCACATCATTCATTTAGCTGCCACCTCTAACAATTCACTTTTCTGTGCTACGTCACCATAAATTTCAGCAAACTTTTCATCCGTTGCTGCTTCTACTAAACCATCAAAAACAATTTCGCCTGCATGTAATCCAATAATACGCGTCGCATATTGCCTAGCTAAAGCAATAGAATGTAAGTTTACAATTGTTGTAATTCCAAAATCTTCATTAATTTTCTTTAAATCATCTAATACTTGCTTTGTTGTTAGCGGATCTAACGACGCAACAGGTTCATCTGCCAATATGATTTTTGCTTCTTGCGCCAATGCTCTAGCTATCGATACACGTTGTTGTTGTCCTCCTGATAATTCATCAGCACGTGCATATGCTTTTTCTAAAATATTCACTCTTTTTAACGCTTGAAATGCGAGCTCCACATCCTCTTTCGGAAACAAACCTAACGTTGTACGCAATGTCGAATGATATCCAACACGGCCAGCTAATACATTCTTCAATACTGTTGATCGCTTTACAAGGTTAAAACTTTGAAAGATCATACCAATATCCCGGCGCATACGTCGTAAATCTTTTCCTTTTGCAGCAGTAATAGACTCACATTCAATCATGATTTCGCCTTCTGTAATCTCATGAAGACGATTTACCGATTTTAGAAGTGTAGACTTTCCAGCTCCGGACAGCCCTACCATTACAACAAACTCACCTTTTTGAATTTTCAAGTTTATATTATTCAATCCTTTTGTACCATTTGGATACACTTTGGAGACATTTCGAAATTCTATCACACATCTTCCCTACCTTCTATGTATTCAAAACGGCAAACTAACTGAAAACATTCCCTTTCAGCTAGCTGCCATTTCCATATGTATTATTGCGTTTTTACTTTCTTCCCATATTCACGAACGATGTCAAATTTACTATCATCAGATTTAACATATCCTTCATGTGAATATACTTCTTTAATGATTTTGTGACCTTCCTCATTTTTTCCAATTTCAATGAAAGCATCCTGTAATTTCTTGCTCCACTCTTCATCTAAATCAGAACGTACCGAAATCGTATCGTTTGGAATTTTCTCCGTAAATTTCACTATTTTCGTTTGCTCGAATATATTCGGATAATCTTTTTTTACAATATTACGAGCATCTTGGAATACAACAGCTGCATCTACGTCACCATTTAAAAGAGCAATAAGCGACTGATCGTGACCTTTTAATGTAACAGGTTTCACATCTTTTAACGGATCAATTCCCTCTTTTAATAGAACAGCTGCAGGCCATACATACCCTGCTGATGATGTTACGTCTTGATAACCAATCTTTTTACCTTTTAAATCTTTTACACTATTTATATTAGAGTCTTTTTTAACAACAAACTCAGATTTATAATAATCTACTAAATCTTTTGTAGGAGCTCCTGTTTCATCCTCTACTCCAAAACGTTGTGCTTGTAAAATTACATTTGCAGCCTTCTTTTCATGTGCTAATACGTACGCTGTTGGCGGTAAAAATCCTACATCTACTTGTTTAGATGCCATCGCTTCTACAATTGTATTGTAGTTCGTTGAAATACTAACTTTTACTGGAATATTTAACTTATCACTTAATAGCTTCTCAAGCGGTTTTGCCTTCGCCTCTAACGTATCTGCATTTTGAGAAGGAACAAATTGAACATTTAAAGTCTTCGGTACATACCCTTTTTTCGTATCTTCATTTTTACTTGCACTTGATTCCTTCGTTCCACAGCCACTTAATAATCCCGCTGCTAGTACAACTGTTGTGCTCATTGCAAAAACTTTTTTCAACATATTAATGCCTCCATTTTTCATTGTTATAAAATAACCTTTCATAAACATGAAGAAATATATCACATATTTTTACAAATAATTGATTATTTACAGAATCTTTACACATTCTATACACTCACATTAAAATTCTCTTCACATATTTGATATGATGAATTGGAAGATAACAATAGAAAAGGTGAGTCATATTGGAACAAAATCAAACTGTAACTTTAAACATCTTATTAACAAGCGATATACATGGCACTGTTTATCCTATTCACTACCAAGATAACTCCCCAGCAGAACTTGGTTTAGCTAAAATTTCTACTCTTATAAAAAAAGAACGTTCCCAAAATACAAACGTTCTTTTAATTGATAATGGCGACTTTATTCAAGGAACACCATTTACTTATCATTATGTTACATACGAAAAAAACAAAAAAAACCCAATGTCCTTATTAGCAAATTACTTACAGTATGACGCTGCAATTATCGGCAATCATGAGTTTAATTACGGGATGGGTATATTAAATAACGCTGTGACTACTGCGAACTTCCCGTACCTATCAGCAAACATTTTAGATAAAAACATAAAGAAACCTTATTTCGGAAAACCTTATATAATCAAACAGATTGAATCCAATATAAAAATTGCTATTTTAGGGGTGACAACGCACTACATTACCAATTGGGAACAACCCCATCACATTAAAGACTTACAATTTGAAGATGCATTAGAAACAACGAAAAAGTGGGTTTCTTACATTCGCAAACATGAGAAACCAGATTTACTAGTCGTAGCGTATCACGGGGGAGTTGAACGAGATTTACAAACCGGGGTACCGACTGAAGTTTTAACAGGAGAAAACCAAGGATATGCAATGTGCCATGAAATTGACGACATAGATATTTTATTAACAGGCCACCAACACCGGGAAATTGCTCACACAATGGCTAACGGTGTAACAATTTTACAGACCGGATGTAATGGAAACTCAGTTGGAAAAGTAAAAATAACATTCGAAAAAACAAAACATAAATGGGTTAAAAAAGAGAGTTCTTCTGAATTATTATCTGTACAAGGAGTTGAGGCTGACCAAGATGTACTTTCATTGGTAGCCGATTACGAAGAGAAAACACAAAAGTGGCTTGATCAACCTATTGGAATCATTCAGGGGGATATGCAAATTTCAGATGCTATGCAAACTCGTTTGCATGATCATCCTTTTATCGAATTCATAAATAAAATACAGATGGATATAGCTAATGTATCAATTTCTTGTACAAGTTTGTTCCATAATACATCTCCAGGTTTCCCGGAACATGTAACAATGCGTGACATCGTTTCTAATTATATTTATCCAAACACATTAAAAGTAATTAGAATAACTGGAGCGGATATAAAAAATGCTCTTGAACTCTCTGCTTCTTATTTCACATTAAAAACAGATGGATCCATCACCGTAAGTCCTACCTACATAGAACCAAAGCCACAACATTATAATTATGATATGTGGGAAGGGATTTCATACGTATTAAACATTTCAAAACCAATTGGTGAAAGAGTAGAATCTTTACAGTATAACAGTGCTCCTCTTAATATGAATGAAGAATATGACGTTGTAATGAATAATTATCGTGCAAGTGGCGGGGGAAATTTCTTTATGTTTCAAAACAAACCGGTAGTAAAAGATATACCCACAGATATGTCTGAACTTATCGCTAATTATATATTGGAACATAAAACGATAGAAGCAACAGTTAATAACAACTGGAAAGTTATTAAATAACGATTTTTACATATAAAAAAGATGGGCTTCGCCCATCTTTTAATTTAATTTTGCATTATCTTGCTTTTTTAAAGCTTTTAATTTCGTCGGTGTAACATCTGTACCTTCTTCGTTAACAACTTTAATACCTTTAAGTTCGTTTAACATATTTTGACGAAATCCTTTTAAATATTGTTCACGTAGCGATTGACGCTCACGTTGCTCTTCTTCAGTTAAACCTTCAGCTTTTGCTTTTTTCGCTAAGAAGTTAATGCGTTCAACGAGTTCGTGATTAATCATCTCGAATCCCCCTTCTAATCAAAACTGATTATTATCATACAATAGTTACTCTTCTTTATCAAGCAATTGCTTCGTATACTCTACATATCTACGATGTACAGTCGCCTTTGAAACATTATGACCAAATCCACGTAATGTTGCTGCAATTTCTTCAAACGTGAGTTCACTTTTTCGCAAACGTACAATTTCCTCAATCGGCACTTCTTTTTTCTCTCTTCCTACACTTAAATGACGATTTTTTAAATTTTTTTCTGGACGATAACCTTTTTCTACTGCACGTTGCATACCTCGTTTAATTTTCAAATTATGAATCTTTCTTTGATATTCTTCAACAATACCAATAATATCTAATACCATTGAATCAGAATCCGACAATTGTAATTCACCATTATGTGTATGCGTATATACTTTTATGCCTTCTTTATGTAAACAATGCATTAACGCGATCTTCGCATTTCCTCTACCAAGACGCGTTTCATCTTGTATAAGTAACACATCAATTTGTTCGTCTCGAATTGTATCCAACACCTCTAATATACCGTCACGTTCAATTGTATATCCACTAGCCTGCTCTTCAATCACCTTAGTAACATTCATTTGATAGCGCTCAGCTAAATGCAATAATTCATCTTTTTGACGTAATAATGATGTTTCTTGCGCTTCTTTCGTTGTACTCACACGTGCATAAATAATTGCATTCATTTTGAACCCCTCTTTCTCCCTATTATTTCCCTATAGTGTAACATAAATCCGCCATTTGTTCGAACTTATGTTTGTAGAATGTTTTTTCACATGTTATACTTATTAATAAGAAAAATGAAAGAAAACGAGGTGTTAGAAAACATGGAAAAGTTAACGAAACGCCAGCAAGACATTCTCGACTTTATTAAGCTAAAAGTACAAGAAAAAGGATATCCACCTTCCGTACGTGAAATTGGTCAAGCAGTCGGCCTCGCTTCTAGTTCTACAGTGCACGGACATTTATCACGATTAGAAGAAAAAGGATACATTCGACGCGATCCAACAAAACCACGTGCCATTGAAATTTTAGGTGAAGACCGAATGGATACGGAAACACAATCTGTTATTCAAGTTCCAATTGTCGGAAAAGTCACTGCTGGTTTACCAATTACAGCGGTCGAAAGCGTAGAAGAACATTTCCCACTTCCAGCTAGTATTGTTGCTGGAGCAGACCAAGTGTTCATGTTACGTATTTCTGGAGATAGTATGATTGAAGCTGGTATTTTCGATGGAGATTTAGTTGTTGTTCGCCAACAGCAGTCTGCATATAATGGTGAAATTGTAGTCGCTTTAACAGAGGATAACGAAGCAACAGTTAAACGTTTCTATAAAGAAAAAGACCATTTCCGTCTACAACCAGAAAACTCTTCATTAGAACCTATCATTTTAAAACAAGTGTCAGTTATCGGGAAAGTAATTGGCGTATATCGTGATTTACATTAAAAATAACAAAAAGAAGATAATTACCTTATTTATATACGGTAATTATCTTCTTTTTGTATTTTGATAGATTTCCATGCATTCTATTTCTTATTAACGAGTTTCAATCGTCACATCTCCCGCAGCCGTTTTACCGCTAATCTTTTTACTACCATTTCCAATTGTTACATTTTTATTTTCTTCATTAAAAATTGTTACATCTCCAGCAGCACTTTGCCCAGTAATTACCGCATCTTGTGGTTTTTCCGATAAAGTAATATCTATATCTCCCGCAGTTGAACTTGCTTCTAGATTATACTTAGAATCATGATCTTGAATATTTATTTCCCCACTTGTTGTTTTTGCGGTCACTTTCCCTAATACCTTCTTAAAGTTCACCTCACCAGCTTTTGTCGATCCCTCCACATTCTTAGCCGTTACTTGTTTCAACTCTACTTCTCCAGCAAGTGTTCTAACACTTACGCTATCACTTTTCACATCACTCATTTCGATTTGTCCAGCAGATGAATTTACTTTTATATCTTGGTAAGAGCGTTCGGGCACAAGGAGAGTCAATTTAGACGTTTGAAACCTAAAATTGTAAAAAGAAAAATCAAATGAAGCACCTTTTTCTCTTTCCCCAATAATTTTTAATGTGTCACCATCTTCTGCGATACGAATCTCTTGTTTACGTACATCTCCCGATTGCTTTACATAAAAAGAAGAGTCAGGAGATTTTTGGACAATAATATCCCCGGCATCTAACTTAACTTCTATATTTTTTAATGTTTCGTTTTTAATTACATTTTCTTTATCGCCTTTTTCAGCAGTTTGTACTGCTTTTTCATATGTTTGGGAAATTCCTATTACTCCAATAATGATACAAGCGATAGCGATTAAAAATAGTTTTTTCATCATTTACTCTCCTTTTATCATTTTGAAGTTCCATATTACATATCGTACACACAATCTCTTAAACCACTTTGTACTATAAAAAGCGATAATACATAACAATAAACCTACCCCAACAAACGTTATACTAACGAAAAGATCCAACCATATAAAAGTACCCATAAATACTTTTCCAATAACGAAAAATGGTGTTACTACACTAGCAATACCACCGATCCAAAAAGAAAATATAAAAGCAATAATTGCGACTAACGGGCCTAACACAATAATAAAATTAAACAAACTAAGTCCAATCGCTGCCATAACAGCTCTTGTCACATTTGAAGTCGATGGATTTTTTTTCATTTCATCGAAGCGATACATCGCAAGTAATTCTTTCGCGATTACTTTCGGAGAACCAAGGCCCTGTATTATTTCCGATTCAGTTTTCCCCTCTTCTAGTCCAAACTGAAAGTGCTCTTCATAATCCAATAAAATATCTTGCCTCTCTTCCTCTGGTAACTTTCTAAGATAACTTGATAATTCTTTAAGAAACCCTTCTTTACTCATCCCATTCCACCCCTTCAATAATTTCTTGTACCCCTTTCGCAAAATCACGCCATTCTGTTACTAACAAATGAAATTGCGTCTCCCCTTGCTCTGTTAATTGATAATATTTACGAGGTGGCCCTTCCGTAGATTCCTTTAAATACGTTTGAAAATACCCTTCTTTCGTCAAACGACGTAATAAAGGGTATACTGATCCTTCCGATATTAAAAATTTATTAGAAATTTGCTGAACAAGTTCATAACCGTAACTATCTTTACGTTTTACAAGTGCTAATACACAAAGTTCAAGCACACCTTTTTTAAATTGAACGTTCAAGTGCCATCCTCCTTTCCTATCTTAGTACTGTTCAATACACGGTACCTGTTTTATCCATAATATACCACTTAGTATTGTTTATTGCAAGGTACTAAACTATATTTATTCCCTAAATTTAGAAAATGAACTAACGAAATCCTGAATAAGACTGCGTTATAACTAAGCATCATTACGTTAATATCATTGAGTGATAATCTGATTCACAAGCCACAAACTTATAGCCTTGCAGATGAGGACATAAAAATCATCGCTCGCGTTGTACAGGCAGTAAAGAATTATTAAGTTATAGCACAAGTGATTTAAAAAAGATAAAATCAATTCTTTTGAAAAGATTTTCTTAGTAACATGATTCAAAATAACCAAAAACAATCCATTATCTAGTAGTTAATATATCCAATAACTTCACTAAAAAAGCCCTGATACCGTAGTATCAAGGCTTTTTTAGTTCATAAATTATATAAAACTTACGTTTATCTGATAATGTTTTTCTATGATATCACTACTTGTTATTAATTATTGGCTTTTATGTGGTTGTTTTTCATTTTGCAACCACATAAAATTGTAATAATAGGGAATTAAAAAACCCTTGATACTAGTTGTATCAAGGGTTCAAGCCTCTTAGTATAGAGACATATATTGATCGCGTTCCCATTGGTGAACTTGTGTTCTAAAGATATCCCACTCAATCTCTTTCGCTTCGATGAAGTGCTCAAGTAAGTGTTCTCCTAGTGCACCGCATACTACTTCATTAGATTGTAATGTAACTAATGCTTGCGCTAATGTTGCTGGTAAGTCAACGATACCTGCTTCTTCGCGCTCTTCTTTTGTCATTACATAGATGTTACGATCTACTGCTGCTGGTGGAGTTAATTTGTTTTTAATTCCATCAAGACCTGCAGCTAATAATGTAGCCATTACTAAATATGGGTTTGCAGCTGGGTCAACACTACGCACTTCTACGCGTGTACTAATACCACGAGATGCAGGGATACGTACTAACGGACTACGGTTTTGTGCAGACCATGCTACGTAACAAGGCGCTTCATATCCAGGTACTAGACGTTTATATGAGTTTACAGTTGGGTTTGCTATCGCTGTAAATGCTGGTGCATGTTTTAAAATACCTGCGATGAAGTGACGAGCATCATCACTTAATTGTAAGTCACCGTTTGCATCAAAGAATACGTTCTCACCATTTTTAAATAATGATAAGTTACAGTGCATACCTGAACCGTTCACACCGTATAGTGGTTTTGGCATAAACGTTGCGTGTAAACCATGTTTACGAGCAATTGTTTTTACAACAAGTTTGAATGTTTGAATGTCATCACATGAGCGAATTGCATTTGCATATTTAAAGTCAATTTCGTGCTGTCCTGGAGCAACCTCATGGTGAGATGCTTCAATTTCAAATCCCATTTCTTCAAGTTCAAGAACGATATCACGACGACAGTTTTCCCCTAGATCCATCGGCGCAAGGTCGAAGTATCCACCGTTATCGTTTAGTTCTAATGTTGGATTTCCTTTTTCATCAACCTTAAATAGGAAGAATTCTGGCTCTGGTCCAAGATTGAAGTCTGAAAATCCTAAAGCTTCCATTTCTTTTAACACACGTTTTAAGTTGTTACGTGGGTCTCCATCAAATGGAGTGCCATCTGCATTGTAAATATCACAGATTAGTCGAGCTACTTTACCTTTTTCAGCTGTCCAAGGGAAAATTACCCAAGTGTCTAAATCAGGATATAAATACATATCAGACTCTTCAATACGTACGAAACCTTCAATCGAAGATCCATCAAACATCATTTTGTTATCAAGAGCTTTCGTTAATTGTCTCACTGGAATCTCTACGTTTTTAATTACCCCTAAAAGGTCCGTAAATTGTAAACGGATATACTTTACATTCTCTTCTTTCGCCAAACGGAAAATATCTTCTTTTGTGTATCTAGACATTATAAATTCCTCCTTAGTCCCTCTAATCGCCTTCAGAATCAGTTATCTTTAGTGAAAAAATCTTGAAATGTCACCTTGTCGCAATGAAGTTCGATTGAATCTACCTGTATGTTGTAGTTCATCTCGAAGTATTTTGCGAAGCTCAGTTTTTGAAATTTCTTTCGTTTCTTCTTTTACTTTCACTGCTTCTGTTTGATTTTCTTTCATTAGTAACACTTGTTTAATACCAGCCATATTCAGGCCTTGATCTAACAAATCTTTAATTTCTAACAACTTATCTACATCGTTAAATGAAAATAATCTACGATTCCCCTTTGTACGGGTTGGAGAAACAAGATTATGCTCTTCATAGTAGCGAATTTGACGTGCAGACAATTGTGTTAAATCCATAACAATACCAATAGGAAACAGCGGGGCAGAACGTCTATCTTCTTTCATTTTTCAGTTCCTCCTTCGCCTTAACTGCTTCTCATTTTATACCATGTTATGTTTAGTGTCAATAGATGTTAGCTTTTCTCACATGATTTTTTATAATTTTTTTTACGAATTTTTTCATTCTTTTTTCTAATCGCATAAATCATTACTTTTATACGAAAAAAGCTGCCAAAATCGACAGCTTCCCATTAAGAAATTATTAATAAATTCTTTTCAATCAATTCGTCAATCGCAGAACAAATCGCAATTTTAACATGCGAATACGTTAAGCCACCTTGCACATACGCAACATACGGTGGTCTAATTGGACCATCAGCAGACAATTCAATACTTGCACCTTGAATAAACGTTCCCGCCGCCATGATTACATCATCTTCATAACCTGGCATATAGTTTGCATACGGAGTAAAATGCGAATTAATTGGAGATGCATATTGAATCGCTTGGCAGAAGGCAATCATACGGTCTTTATCATCAAATTGAACCGATTGAATTAAGTCTGTTCTTGGCGCATTCCACGCTGGTGACGTGTTCATTCCTAACTTTTCTAAAAACGCAGCTGTAAAAATTGCACCTTTCAGCGCTTGTCCTGCAACATGTGGCGCTAAGAAGAACCCTTGATACATTTCTTGCAGACTGTATAAAGACGCTCCAGCTTCCGCACCAATTCCCGGAGATGTTAAACGATATGCACACGCTTCAACATACTGTTCTTTCCCGACAATATAACCGCCAGTTTTAACAATTCCGCCGCCCGGGTTTTTAATAAGTGAACCCGCCATTAAATCTGCACCAACATGACATGGCTCTTGCTCTTCAATAAACTCGCCATAACAGTTATCTACAAACACAACAACATCAGGTTTAATTTCTTTAACAAACGCGATCATCTCTTTAATTTGAGAAATAGTAAACGATGGACGAGTAGCATAACCTTTCGAACGCTGAATACCGATCATTTTCGTATTATTATGAATCGCCGCTGCAACAGCCTCAAAATCAACAAGCCCAGCACTAGTTAGCGGAACTGCATTGTAACCGATATTATATTCTTTAAATGAACCTACACCTTTCCCACGCACACCAACAATTTCCTCTAACGTATCATACGGTTTCCCAGTGATATATAATAACTCATCTCCCGGGCGTAAAATACCAAATAACGCTGTAGAGATAGCGTGAGTACCTGAAATAATTTGCGGACGAACAAGTCCAGCTTCCGCCCCAAATACATCAGCATACACTTTTTCTAACGTATCACGGCCAATATCATCATAACCATAACCTGTTGTCGGGATAAAATGCGAGTCACTAATTTTATGTTTCCGAAAACTTTCTAATACACGAAACTGATTGCTTTCAATCACTTCATCCGCACGTTTATGTACTTCTGTAATCTGACTCTCTACTTCTTTTACAATTGGAGCAATTTTTTCTCCATTTTTCAAACGATCAAACATTTTTATTTTCTCCTTCTTCCACTAAAAATCTCTTTAATTGCACATTAAGCGATGAATGAGTAAAAATATACCCTGCACAATCATATACAAATTTATCTTCTAGAAACTCCATCTTTGCTAATAGAGTTTCCGTCTTTAAAAGCGTTAACAACTTACCTTCACTCGGAGGGATTTCCACTCGATAACAATCCATTTCTTTCTTCATCTTCGTTTCTATCGCTTCTTTTATACGCAATAAATCACTTTCTTCAAAAGCACTAGTCATTAAGAAATCACTTTTCGGAAACGGAATAAAGTTTTGATGTAATTCATCTTTTTTATTATATAACGTAATAATAGGAATATGGTTAATTTCAAGTTCTGATAATAATCGTTTTACTGTTTTTTCATGCCCTATGTAGTTAGAATCCGCGGAATCAACTACATGTAAAATGACATCTGCTTCCCCCGCTTCTTCCAGTGTCGAACGAAAAGCAGCGATTAATGAAGTGGGTAAATCTTGTATAAAACCAACAGTATCAGTTAGTAATACTGTATAACCAGAAGGTAACGGCATCTTCCTCGTCGTTGGGTCTAATGTTGCAAACAGAAGGTTTTCTTCAAACGTATCAGCTTCCGTTAATCTATTAAACAGTGTCGATTTCCCTGCATTTGTATACCCTATTAACGAAACTTGAAATACTTTATTATCTTTTCTTCTCTCACGATATCTTTTTCGATGTTCCACAACAACTGCAAGTTGTTTCTTTATTTCATCAATACGGGATCGAATATGACGACGATCCGTCTCTAATTTCGTCTCACCCGGTCCTCTCGTTCCAATACCACCACCAAGACGCGATAAGGACAATCCCTGCCCCATAAGACGCGGCATTGTATATTGCAACTGAGCTAATTCTACTTGAAGCTTACCTTCCCTCGACTTCGCACGTTGCGCAAAAATATCCAGTATTAGTTGCGTTCGATCAATTACTCTCGCATTTAATACTGAGGATAAATTCCGAATTTGACTCGGCGTTAATTCATTATTAAATACAATAACATCCGGCTCTAATTCTTCAGTTAACATTGTAAGCTCTTCTAATTTCCCTTTACCTATGTAAGTTGCCGGATGAAACTTTGGTCGTTTTTGCGTTGTTGACACTAACAATTCTGCTCGTGCAGTCTTCGCTAGTGATGCAAGCTCTTTCATGGAATGCATAAATTTTTCATCATCATCTTGTGGCAATTGACAGCCTACTAATATGACTTTTTCTTTTTCTTCCATCAAATATGTTCACTCATCCTTTTCGAAATTTAAACCTTCTAATATAATAGCAGAGGAAGCACATTTCATCTAGTTAGCGGGGGAGAAAATTCATGGCATGGGAGATTTTTAGCATCATAGGCACAATCGCTTTCGCACTAAGCGGAGCCATTGTTGCAATGGAAGAGGATTATGATATTTTCGGGGTGTATATTTTAGGAATGGCAACCGCATTTGGGGGAGGTGCCCTTCGTAATTTATTAATCGGTTATCCGATTGTCGCATTTTGGCAACAAGACATGTTATTCCAAATCGCACTTTTATCAATGACTATTATTTTTCTTTTTCCAAATAAGTTAATTAGACATTGGAAAAAGTGGGAAAATATCACTGACGCTATCGGCTTATCAGCATTTGCTGTACAAGGAGCATTATATGCCCAAAAATTAAATTTACCAATTAGCGCCACAATTGTAGCAGCTGTTTTAACTGGTATCGGCGGCGGTATCATTCGCGATCTTTTAGCCCGCAGAAAACCTCTCGTTCTTCGAGCTGAAGTATATGCCTTTTGGACAATTTTAGCAGGTTTCTTAATTGGCGCTCAAATTATTGTTAGCGATTGGGCTCTTTACATTTTATTCATTTTAATTGTTTGCTTCCGCATGGTTTCTATTCATTACAAATGGCATTTACCGCACAGACGTATCGAAACGAAAGAACGTTCAATGCATAAATAGCAATCTAACCTCTTTACATATCGTAAAGAGGTTTTTCTTTTCTAACGATTTTTTCTTTATATAATGTTTATACTAATTTTTAAAGTGAGGTGAATACAAATGACAAACCACGTTAATAAAGGAGCTCAAAAAAGCTCAGTAAATCAATTCGGGCACGATCCTAATTCAGCACACGAAAAGAGCGCTAAAATGGAACACTTCCATAAAGCACACCAAGAAAAAGCAAAAAAAGAGTAAACGAACTTATACACAAAAATCGACGCACAGTTTATGTACTGTGCGTCTCCTCTTCGAGCATCAAATCCATGCTCGATATTCCAATTAAATCATTTTTATCATAGGCATCTTCTTGCAACAACCGCATCGCCTGTGTACGAATTGATTTTTCAACAATATTCCGTACATACCGCCCATTACTAAACGATGTAATTTGCGACGAATACTTTACAGCATGTAAATGATCCCTAAATTTCCATTCAGCCTCTTTCGATAACTGATATTCACGCTCTTCATACATTCTTTTCCCAATTTCCAACAACTGATTTACCGAGTAATCCGCAAATTCAATAATAAATGGAAAACGAGATTGCAGCCCTGGATTTAATGAAAGAAAGTGATTCATCTCTCTTGAATATCCAGCTAAAATCAATACAAAACCATGTTGTTTATCTTCCATATGTTTTACAAGCGTATCAATTGCTTCTTTTCCAAAGTCCTTCTCTCCCCCTCGAGCTAAAGAATACGCCTCATCAATAAACAAAATACCTCCCATTGCTTTTTTTATTAAGTCTCTTGTTTTTTGGGCTGTATGGCCGATGTACTCTCCTACAAGATCAGCACGTTCAGCTTCAACCAAGTGGCCTTTCGATAGAATATTCATCTCAAACAGCAATTTTCCTATCATTCTAGCAACTGTTGTCTTCCCTGTACCTGGATTCCCTTTAAACAGCATATGAAGTACTTGCTTCTCTGACTTCAATCCCTTCTCTTGTCTTTTTTTATTCACATAAATCCAAGCATATATTTCTTTTATTATCTTTTTTATATCATCCATCCCAACAAGCTTCCCCATCTCTTCTTCAATTCTCTGCAGCATTTCATGTTTAATTGTAGTTTCATTTGAAATTACCGTTTTATTTTCTGCGGCTGGCAAAGAAATTTTCTTTCGATGGTTTAACACAATATTAATTTGATTATTGTTTTTCTTTCGCATCGATTGTTCCATACAATCACCTCATTTTATCCACTCACCAAATATTATTATTCCTGTCCCCCTTGTAAATGCCTATTTTCAGAAAAGTTTGCTATAATATAAGAAATAATTAAGGTGGTGGGACTATGGAGACAACGGAATTCCATGATACAATACAAGCCTTTTCTATTTTTTTATTGAATAAAGGCCGAAAACCCTCAACTATTAAACGTTATGTTTATGACGTTGAAGACTTCGGACATTGGTTAGAAAAAAACAAAAAGCTCCCTTCCAGTAATATATGGGCTACACTTTGTACAAAAGACTACGAAGATTACTTTTCCGATTTAAAAACGAATCGACATTACTCAGAAAAAACGATGCATCGTGTATTTATTGTACTAAATAGAATGCATCATTTTCTAAACATTCCTAATCCATTGAAAAATATGGAGATATCTATTCAACCAGACCGTACACTTCGTAACGAAGATTTCATTTCACCTGATGAAGAAAAAAGGTTAAAGTATATAGTCACTTCATTAGAAGGACTTTCAGAAAAACAACTTCCTGTGCGCCCCTTATTAATGGATCGCAATATTGCTATTTTAAATCTATTGATTGACTACGGTTTATCCTTACAAGAACTTACAGCATTAACAATGCATCACGTTCACTTTGAAACTAACACATTATCAATCCCAGCAACCGCAGGTGTAGAAAGAACAATTACATTAGCAAAAGAAGACAAAAAACAACTATATAATTATTACAAAAGCATCCCGGAACCAGTTCGTCCTAAATACCATAGTGATGATCCATTATTTGTCGCATTCGATTTTAACCGTGGAACATACAGGTGGGTATATGAAAATGATGCACCAAAGGCATTAACGGAAATTGCTATACAAAAAATGATTCGCCTCGAAGTGGCTAGAGCCAATTTACGTAAAGGAATTTCAGGACAACATTTTCGTAACACCTATATTTTAAACTTAATAAAAAAAGAAACTCCTGAATCAGAAATTATAAAACTCGCTGGATTCAAATCAAAAATTTCATTAAAGCGATATTATCAATACGCAGAAAATAGAAAAAACGCCTTATTGTAAGGCGTTTTTTCTATTTTTTCTTTAAACAAACGATTTTATTATGACCATTTAACTAATTTCTGCATCTACTATGATGAGTTTCGTTCACATTTTCGTGAGAAAGGAGAGATTTAATGTCTCGTTATAACGACAATCAAAACAAATTCTCCAAACCATGCTTTCCAAGTAGCGCCGGACGAATTCCAAATACTCCATCAATCCCAATTACTAAAGCTCAACTTAGAACATTTCGTGCGATTATTATTGATTTAACAAAAATAATCCCAAAACTTTTCGCAAATCCATCTCCCCAAAATATTGAAGATCTAATCGATACATTGAACCTACTGAGTAAATTTATTTGTTCACTAGACGCTACTTCCTCCCTGAAAGCACAAGGGTTAGCTATTATTAAAAACTTAATAACTATATTAAGAAATCCAACCTTTGTAGCAAGCGCTGTATTTATTGAGCTTCAAAATCTCATTAACTATTTACTATACATTACAAAATTATTCCGAATTGACCCTTGCACACTTCAAGAGCTCCTTAAATTAATAGCAGCATTACAAACTGCTCTAGTTAATTCTGCTTCGTTCATTCAAGGACCTACCGGACCTACTGGACCAGCAGGCGCTACTGGTGCCACTGGGCCTCGAGGTAACACGGGCGCTACTGGACCTACCGGTGCCACTGGGCCTCGAGGTAACACGGGCGCTACTGGACCTACCGGTGCCACTGGGCCTCGAGGTAACACGGGCGCTACTGGTGCCACTGGACCTCAAGGTAACACGGGCGCTACTGGACCTACCGGTGCAACTGGTCCTAGTGGTAATACTGGCGCTACTGGTTCCACTGGACCTCAAGGTAACACGGGCGCTACTGGACCTACCGGTGCCACTGGGCCCCGAGGTAACACAGGCGCTACTGGACCTACCGGTGCCACTG
>NZ_JAKUEU010000035.1:0-49977 GCF_022663075.1 Bacillus cereus group sp. BfR-BA-01441 | reverse complement strand
GCTAAAAAAGAAGTAGCAAAGCCAGTTGTACAAGGTGAAAAATTACCAAATACAGCATCAAATAATGTAGTAATGATGGGATTAAGTGCATGTCTTGTAGCGGTAGGTACATTATTTGGTTTGAATCGTTGCAATAAGATTAAAGCGTAAATAAAATATTTTCCTATAAAGAATGGGATAATTTCATATATTAAAAATGGTAGGTTACTCCTACCATTTTTGGCATGGAGGAATGAAGAATGAAGTTACTCAATTATATCGGTATCATATTGATGGCTATAGGGCTATTCATGGGATCCTATTATGCTGTGGAATGGTATAAAGGAAGAAGCTCTGCCGGGCAATTAACTGCAGAAGAAATAAAGAGTCTTAAAAATATACAAGATACTCAACTTTCTCGTGAAACACCTGTAACTTCTCAAGTGCCTTCTTCTCAAACAGAACATAAAGAAGGAGAAAAGGTAGCGATGTTACAAATACCGAAAATCAAAAAGAAGTTTTCTATATATTGGGGAGCAGATGATGCAACGCTGAAAAAAGGGGTTGGAATGTTCGTTAGTGATGTAACGACAACTCCATCTGGAGGGGGACATACTGTACTAAGTGGACATCGAGATACTGTATTTACAGATTTAGGAGAGTTGAAAGAAAAGGATACCCTTGTTTTAGAGTATGATAATAAAACGTACACATATGAAATTCAAAAGACATGGATTACTCATGCGGATGATCGTACTGTTATTATAAAAAAAGAAGAACCGATATTAACACTGACAACTTGTTACCCATTTAATTATATAGGGAATGCACCAGATAGATATATTATCGAGGCGAAGTTAACTGGCAGTCATTCAAAGTGAAATTATAGTTTCTGAAAGCGGGAGGGGGATATATAAATTATGTCAAAAAATATTTTAATTGTTGAAGATGAAGACATATTACGTGAAATATTAAAAGATTATTTTTTAAGTGAGCAATATGTAGTGTTTGAAGCGAGGGACGGGAAAGAGGCTTTAGTTGTATTTGAAGAGGAAGAGGTTGATTTAGTTATTTTAGATATTATGTTGCCAGAACTTGATGGATGGTCTGTTTGCCGAAGAATTCGAAAGACGTCCGAGGTGCCTATTATTATGCTGACGGCGCGCGTAGATGAAGACGATACGTTACTCGGTTTTGAACTTGGGGCAGATGACTATGTGACGAAGCCGTATAGTCCGCCAATTTTATTAGCAAGAGCGAAACGATTATTAGAAAGTAGAAAAGCATCGAAGAAACCTTTAGAGAACGAAGATGATACGTTATCGATTCATGGCATCCATGTCCATTTTCCGTCGCGTACTGTTACTGTTGATGAGGCAGATGTTAGTTTAACGCATACGGAGTTTGAAATATTGGTGTATTTCATGAAAAATCAAGGAATCGTTTTAACGCGAGAGCAACTCATTTCAAGAATTTGGGGATATGAATTTGCTGGTGATGATCGAACGGTTAATAGTCATATTCGTAATTTAAGAAATAAATTAGGAGAGAAAGCAAAGTACATTACAACTGTAGTACGCACAGGTTATAAATTTGAGGGCAATGTATGAGGAATGGAATTGTACTAAAATTATTTACTCTTACAACAGCATTGTGCATGTTGATTTTAGCGACGATATTTATTGGACAAACGATATTTTTTAAACAATATTATGCGAATCGAAAAGTGGAAGATATTAAAGTGAATTTAAATTCCTTTGGGAAGAACTATTTAAATCATGCAGGAAATGCAGAAGAAATTCAGAAACTAGAGCAAGACTTTTTAAGAGAAAATAATACGTGGATTACGACATTAGATAAGAACGGGAATTTAAAACATGCAGATGATTTTTATTTTGAAGTAACGATAGATCGTAGGCAACAAAAGAGCTTTGGACAACAAATATTCAAAATTCCCTTAGGTAATCTCGTCAATATAGAGGAGATTGATAATAAATTATCAGAGCATTTTTTAGGGCAAGAAATTTATTTTTCTGGAGTGAGAAAAGAAGATAGTTTTATTCCATTCTCTTTTTCTTTATCTAAACAGAATTTAAGCGGATCTAATAAACCGCTAGAAAAAGCATTTAATGAGAAAATGAGAAAATTATATGAGGAGAAAAAGAAAGCAACCGGGGAACAAGTTGTTAAGGAGAAGAGGCCAGCCGTTCAGGAGCAAGCTGCCCCAGAACCAGATGTTTACATAGGAGGGCGTGTTACGAAAGTACAGTTTCCAGATGTAAAAGGCCCCGTAAATCCAATTTATAAAAATACTTTATTTTTGGATAGTATAAAAGAATTTCAAACGGATGTATTACTAAAAGAGAGTAATCAAATAGAGTATTCAACAAAGACAATGGACTATGAAAAGAATGATATAAAATATAAATTATTAATGAAACCAATAAAAGAAAAAGATGGATCAGTAACATATATTTATGCGATGGCTTCTTTACAGCCCGTAGATGAAGCTGTACAAATGGTGCAAGATTATTACATCTATATCATTGCATTTGTAGTCGTTCTTATTTTTTTAGCTTCGTTTTATTATTCAAAACAAATTGCAAAACCATTATTAAAAATAAATGATACGACGAAGAAAATAGCACAATTAGATTTTACAGAAAAAATACCGATTACTTCAAAAGATGAAATTGGAGATTTATCGAAAAATATTAATGTGCTATCAAATAAACTCCATTCGCATATTGGGCAGTTAGAAGAAGATATTGAAAAGGAAAGAAAGTTAGAAAAGACGCGAAAAGAATTCATTTCTGGTGTTTCACATGAATTAAAAACACCGCTAAGTATTATGAAAAGCTGTATTTCTATTTTAAAAGACGGGGTAGCTGAGCATAAAAAGGATTATTATTTTCAGGCGATGGAGAGAGAAGTAGACAAAATGGATACGTTAATTTTGGATATGCTTGAGTTAGCTAAATTTGAATCTGGTACATATAAAATGAAAAAAGATTCGTTTTATATTGATACAGTAATTGAAGGTATATGTGAACATCTATCTGTGGAAATAGAGAAAAAAGAACTTCATATTCATAAAAATATAAGTTCATTTGAAGTGATTGCAAATCAAGGCCGGATTGAACAAGTCATCGTGAACTTCATTACGAATGCTATACGATATACACCAAATAAAGAGGATATTATTATTTCTACAATAGATGAGAAGAATCGTATAAAAGTGTGCATTGAAAATAAAGGTACTCATATTGAAGAAGAGCAATTAGATAAAATTTGGGATCGTTTTTATCGCGTGGATACAGCTCGTCAGCGTTCACAAGGTGGGACGGGGCTTGGGCTTGCTATTTCAAAGAATATTTTAGAACTACATGATGCTGAATATGGGGCAGAAAATACAGAAGATGGTGTATTATTTTATTTCTATTTACCGAAAAAAGCGTAGACAATATGATCTATGCTTTTTTAATTTATTTTCATATTATCTTTACCTAATCTTTATTTTTAATCAGTATAATTTGTTTAGAAAATGAGGTTATGTAAGGAGTCGATGAACCGTGCATAGCAATTGGCTAAGTATAATGGTATTTATTTTCTTTTGCGCATTTATTGTATTTTTAATTGATATTACGATATGAAAAAAGAGCGCTCATTAAGCGCCCTTTTTTTGTGTATTCATTTGATAAGCACTGATGCTTTTGAATAATCGTGGTGAAGTGATAAATAAAAATATAAGTAAAACGGTACATAAAATAAAAGAACCAAGCATTGTACTTCCATTTACGATTAATGAATATAACACAGCTGATTGACCTTTCGGCGCATATTGTCCCCAGAAAATAATGCCGGCAATAAAGTGGCAGAAATAGCGAGCAAAGCTACCGATAAATGTAGCAAGGATAATATAAGCAAGGACTTTCTTACCCTGATTTTGTTTTGATGAAGGTTTGTCTTTACGGTTACCTAAATTTGATTGTTCTAAGCTATTTTCATTGGATGTTAAAAGTGCTTTTTGAATTGGACGATAGAATAAGCCAGCAAATCCGATAAAAGCAAAGGCAATGAAGTACTCAATGAATGCTTGAACAGGTGTTAAAATATAAGCATCTCCCACGACAATTTGTAATAGTCCCCAAACTAAACCGCCTAAGAAAGCTGATTTAAAGCCCCAGCGGTAAGCAATAATAAAAATAGGAATCATAGCGAATGAGATAGAACCGCCTGTTGGAAGTTTAAGTGATAATGGTAAAATATCGATAATCATGGCGAAGGCTGCAAGAATAGCAGATTCGATCATCGCTTGTAAATTGGTGTTACGCATGTTGTCTCCCCCTAAATCCAAGTTGTACAAAAAAGAATAGATATCATAGGAGGATACGAAATACGTAAATAAAAATGAGGTATGTATTTCGGACGTTTGCACAATCCCTGCGTTAGCATTAACTAACAGGTTCGAAGGGTCGGAACGAAGTGTTCCCTCTCAGCGGCATGGCTCCCCCAGTGATAACGAGATTCTTTATTTGCTATTGTTTATTGTAAGCGAAATGGATGAGAATGGCAAACAAATGCTGTATGACAATAATTGAAATAGAATTGTAGCGAAATGTTAATAAATATGAAGCAAAAGGGTATAGTACAAGAGAAATTGGGTGTGGTATAATTTTTTTGAAAATAATTATCATTCTCTTCTGAGGGGGAAGGTTATGAGCTTAGTAGATATTAAAATTGGAGAGAAAGTGTTAGTAAAAAGTATTCAGTCTTTAGATCAGCTATTAAAGCGTAGACTAGCTGCTTTCGGTCTTGCGGAAGGAAGCGAACTTCGCTTGAAACAGAAAGCGATGTTCAAAGGTCCTTGTACATTGGAGTGTCGTGGACAGTTAATTAGTATTCGTCATTGTGACGCGAAAATGATAAAGGTGGAATTAGCGTGAATAAGGTAGCTTTGCTAGGGAATCCGAATACAGGGAAGACATCATTATTTAATGCACTTACTGGTTCTTATGAATACGTAGGAAACTGGAGCGGTGTAACAGTAGAAAAAAAGGTTGGTAAATTAAAAGATAGACAAGGAACATTAATTGATTTACCAGGTGTTTATGATTTAAATCCAGTTTCACGTGATGAAGGTGTTGTAACAAACTTTCTATTAACAGAAGAATTTAATCATATGTTAAATATCGTAGATTCCTCGCAGTTTGAAAGAAATATGCATTTAACGTTGCAGTTACTTGAATTTGGTAAGCCAGTCTCAATTGGTTTAAACATGGTTGATGTGGCGAAGCAAAGAGGAATTGTCATTGATGTAAAACGATTATCAGAGCTATTAGGTGTAACAGTCGTTCCTGTTGTTGCAAGAAGTGGAAAAGGCTGTGAAGAACTGCTTACGACTCTTAAAGAAAATGACAAAAAAGAGAAAAAGCCATTCCTTATTTCATATGGTGTACAAATGGATGAAGGAATTGGAGAAGTAATTGCTCTTTTAGAGACAGCGAATTACGAGCATCCGAGATGGTTAGGACTTCAATTTTTAAGCAATAACGAAGTAGTAGAAAAAGAAATGAAAGCATTACCAATTTATAAGGAACTCATAGCCATTCGATCTCGCTTAGAAGGAAGACTTGATTGTACGTTAGAAGAGCACATTTACAAAACTCGTGAAGCGTATATTGAAAAGTTAAAAACAAATGTTATGAAGCATGAGAAAGAAGGAAAAATTCCTTTTTCAGAAAAAATTGATAGATTAATTACACATAAAATTTTAGGACTTCCAATCTTTTTAGCAGTTATGTTTTTTATTTTTCAGGTTACGTTTACGTGGATTGGTACACCTTTATCGGATATGTTAGATGAGTTTTTTGGTGGCCAGCTTACGGATTGGGTGACGGCTGGACTTACAAGTATTGGAGCTTCTGATTTTATTCAAGCACTAGTTACAGAAGGTATTATTGCCGGTGTTGGTGCTGTATTAGTATTCGTACCACAAATCTTTGCACTATTCTTTTTTATTTCATTATTAGAAGACTCAGGGTATATGGCGCGAATTGCAGTTGTTATGGATAGAATTATGGAGTTTTTCGGCTTAAACGGAAAAGCTTTTATTCCGATGATTATCGGTTTTGGATGTAACGTTCCAGGTATCATGGCTGCGAGAACGATTGAACAGGAAAAAGAACGTTTACTTACCATTTTAGTAACACCATTTATGTCTTGTTCAGCACGATTACCTGTATATGCATTATTTGCGGGCGTATTTTTCCCGCATAGTCAGGCGACTGTTGTATTTTCTTTATATGTTGCAGGGATTGTTCTTGCGTTATTAGTTACAAAAATTATGTCTCTTACAATTTTGAAAGCGGAAAAGTCTATTTTCGTAATTGAATTACCGCCTTACCGTGTGCCACAAGCAAAAACATTATGGCTAAGCACGTGGGAGAAAGGAAAGGGATTTGTTCGTAAAGCTGGTACATTCATCTTTGGTGGTTCGGTTGTTATTTGGTTATTAAACTATGCAGGTCCATCAGGATTCGGCGTTGATATGGGAGATAGCTACTTAGCGATGATTGGTGGATTTATCGCACCATTATTTGCACCACTCGGCTTCGGAACGTGGCAAGCTGCAGCATCCCTTTTAACAGGATTTTTAGCGAAGGAAGTTGTCGTTTCTACAATGGCAATTATTTATGCAGTTAAAGAAGATGTGCTTGGAAATGTAATGGGAGCACATTATACAGCATTATCAGCTTATGCATTTATGTTCTTTATTTTATTATATGTTCCGTGTTTAGCGACGGTAGCTGTTATTAAACGTGAAACAGGATCAGCGAAGTGGACGATTTTCTCAGTCGTTTATCCACTCGTAGTTGCTTATGTATTAACGCTCATTATATACCAAGTTGGATCCTTACTCGGATTCTAGAAGGAGATGTATTGTGATGATGGTCAATATTATAATTGGAGCTATCATTTTTGGTTATGCAGCATATACGTTAGTTAATTTTGTAAAGAGAAGTAAAAAAGGAAAATGCGCGGCATGTTCTTTAAATAAGTCATGTCAGTCGCAAACTTGTAGCCCGGATATGGAGCAAATTGCTCATAATAAATAGAAAAAAGCTTTGCGAATTTCGCAAAGCTTTTTTGTTTTACTTTTTAATTTTTACAAGTTGAGAAGCTTCTACGCCTTTGTAACCAGGGAATTCTTTACTTGGGTCTTTATCAAATTTTAATACACCTACAGATTTTTCATCACCTTTTACATTGCTGTAAGTTGCGTCATCGACAATCGCATACATATCTGTATATGCACGACCACTTCCGATAATTGTGTTGCCTTCATATTTTAATTTTGCCCCATCAAGTGCAGCATTTTCTACTTTTTCTTTTGCAAATAATACACCTTGTTCTGTTGTTACAGCTGGTAATTTATCAAGTGGTTTCGTGTTGTCTTTTTCATCAACCTTGCTAAGTAACTCTTTTTTCACTAGTTCTTCACCAGTTTTCTTATCCATTACAAGAACTTTTTTACCATCTAATGTTGTCATTTTCATTTTATAGAAGTCTTTTTCTTTCACTTCTTTTTTGTTTTTATCTGTAATTTGCTGAACTTGTTCTTCTGATCCGTACAGTACAAAGCCGTTCGCTTTTTCTCCTAATAAAGAACAACCTGATAATGCTCCAAGTGAAATAGCTGCTGCTAATCCGATTCCTACTAATTTTTTCATGATGATTTCTCCTTTTATATGTTTTATAGTAAATACAATTTTTGTATCGTTGCTTACATGCGAAGAAGCTTGTTTGTTGCTTCTGATATTAGTGTATAAGAAATATCGGAATGCAACTATCGAGTTAGCTTACAGTAACATTACACTTATGTAATTTAGTGAAATTGCACAAAAGTAAGTTAATTTCAAAGAGGGATAATGAGAATATATTAGAAATACAATATTGTATATAGAATGTCATATTATAATGGATGTATTTTGGAAATAACATGTAAGGACATATTAGTTTTGTTATAATAAACACATAGGCTGTAAAATGAATATTCTTTACTGTAAAGGGAGATTTTTCAGTTTTCCAAGTAGTGAATTTGAAATATGAGGTATATCATAGGAGGAATTTAGATGTCTGTATTTAAACGATTAAGAGATTTAACAATGTCAAATGTGTATTCGTTAATTGAAAAAGCGGAAGATCCAGTTAAGATGACTGATCAATATTTACGCGATATGCAAGCCGATGTACAAGAGGCTGAGAAAAGTGTAGCAGCTCAAATCGCACTTGAGAAGAAATTCAAAATATTATTTGAAGAGCAAGAAGCACTTGTGAAAAAACGTGAAGAGCAGGCTCATATGGCTGTTCAAGCTAATAACTTAGATCTTGCGCGTCGTGCATTAGAAGAAAAACAAAATGCAGAGCAAAAAATGAATGAGTATAAAGCAAGCTACGAGCAAAATAAAACTGCTGCTGATAACCTGCGCCTAAAGCTAGAAGAAATGCGTAAGCAATTAACAGAGCTGAAAAATAAACGTGAAACACTTGTAGCACGTGTAAATGCTGCGAAAGCACAAAAGAATATTAATCAGGCGATGTCTGGATTTGATTCAAATTCAGCAAAAGCTGGTTTAAGCCGTATGGAAGAGAAAGCCCTTCAATTAGAGGCTGAAGCGGAAGCAAGCGGTGAAGTTTATAAGAAAGAAAAATCATTAGATGATGAATTCGCAAGCTTAAACAAAAATTCTGCTGTTGACGATGAATTAGCTCGTATTATGAAGCAGTATGAGAAATAATATAGAATAAAGACAAATGAACCGACATGTCTAAATATATTCATGTCGGTTTTCTATTATATTTTAGAGGAGGTTTTGCAATGACATGGATGAATGTAGTTGCCATGCTTGTATGGACTGGAGCGAGTGCAGTACTTTTATTTGCAATTATGTGGGTTGATTCAATTTTTACAAAATACAATGATTTAAAAGAAATCAAAAATGGAAATACAGCTGTAACAACTCGTTTTATTATGAAATTATTTGCACAAGGGTACATTTTATCTCAATCGATAACGAAAGCAAATGATTTATGGCAAGCACTTCTTGCATCAGCAGTTTCTTTCGTTATTTTATTAGTGGTAGAAATGTTTATCGAATTCGTATTAAAGAAAATGTCTGGTCTTGATTTAGAAGAAGGTACGAAAGAAGGTAGCGTTGCACATGCGATGTTAGCCGGATCATTACATATTGTTGGTGCACTAATTTTAGGTGCTTGTTTATAAAGAGAAAAGGAGGGGTAGATCATGAGTTTATTTAAACGAATTAAAAATATAATGAAAAGCCCAGAGCCACCGAAGCCGGAAAAGAGTCTTTTAACGTTAGCTCCTGGCGATATGATTGAAGTTTCATTAGTTATGTATGAATTAATTGGGAAAACGAGTATGCATTCGCGTAAGGAAATTGTTTTGACATTGCAAGATGGAAAAGATATTCGTTATTTAAAAATTGAAGACCGAGAAAATACGTATTACAAATTATATACTCCAATTGATGGTCGCTTAGATTCAATTGATGAAATTCCGACGACAATTGAAATGGATGATATCGAGTACCATATGGAAGAACAATATAACGGACGTGTTGTTGTGATGGGAAAAACTCCATTCTCAGCTTCAGAAGAACAGTATATATGGGAATTCCAATCAGATAATCGAAAATTATTGCGTATTGAATGGCAAAATGGTCGCACAATGATGTATGAGGGAGAAGCAATCATTCCTGCTGATGTACAAATTATAAGAGCAACGTAAGGGGGCGTAATCATGTCAAACCGATTGTTTACCATGATTAAATCGTTTGTGATCCCTATACTTGCTATCGTTATATTACTTGTTGTTGCTGGTTATGCCTTATCAGGTTGTCAAGGCGGGCAGACAAAGTCGATTCAAGACCGTTATCCACTTGAATCTGTTGCCAAGGAAGGTAAACAAGAATCTTACGTGTATAGGGCCGCCAATCGGTCAGTTCCTGAAGTCGCAAAGGAACTCATTAATGAAAGAGAACCGCAGCAAGCATCTAAAGAAGACGAAAATCAAATGTTCCTCGTTTATTCTGATAAGATTTATAACCTGCAAAAGGATAAAGAGAAACCATCTGATACGTTAATTGAAATAAGTAATAAAGAATTTGTCCGTCAAAATTACCAACCGTCCTTCTTGCAAGGATATATTATGGGTAGCATATTAAACGATATATTCGGTTCACGAAAATCATCATACGGTGATTATCGAGGATATAACGATAGACAAAATCATAAACCAGTTATTCCAGAGAGACCACCTACAAAAGAAGAAAAGAAAACCCCACCTCCAATTACGAAGGAAGGGAAAGGGTCTATCATTAAGCGAGGCGATAATGTAGATTCGAAACCATCAGTAGGTGATAAGGGAAGTATTACTGAAAAAGGAAGTAATACGACGCCCCCACCTTCTACTGGAAGCAAGGGTAAGATTACAAAAACACCAGGCGGTTCAAGCGGATCAGATGTGAAGCCAAAATCATCTATTAAAACGCCGCCAAGGAATACATCTCCTCCGAAAACGAGGGTCGGTGGTTCAGGAAAAATTACGAAGAGAAGATAGTGTAGAGACCGAAAAGTGGAATTTGCTTTTTGGTCTTTTTTTGTTATGGGAATTAATTCCTCTCATGTGGTACGATTTAGGCATAAGGGAGGAAGTAAAAATATATCAGCGATTATTGAAATATATCGACTTACCGACAAAAACTGACAACGATAGCAACTTAATAATAAAAAGAGGGTGTGCCAAAATTTTGGCACACCCTCTTTTTCATAACGATTAATGAATATCACGTTTCTTAAAGTTACCGCCTTTTACTTCTGCTACGTCATAAACTGTAATAAAGGCGTGTGGATCGATTTCATTAATAAGTTCTTTCATTTTACTTTCTTCTAAACGGTTAATTACACATGAAATTTCTTTAAACTTCTCTCTTGAATAACCACCGTATACTTCGTTATATGTTGCACTTCGGCCTAAACGATCGCGAATTGTTTCTACCATTAATTCAGGCTCTTTTGTAATAATTTTAAATGCTTTTGAACCACTTAAACCAACTTCAACGATATGAATCACTTTCGAAGCGATAAAGTAAGCAATTGCCGAAAGGATAGCTCCTTGCAGGCCGAATACCGTTGATACGAAAATAAATACGAACATGTTTAAGAATAAAATAAGGTCACTCGTTCCAAATGGTAACTTACGAGAAAGCAATACAGCAAGCATATCGATTCCATCTAATGCCCCACCGTTACGTAATGCTAGTCCCATACCAAAACCGATGATAATACCACCAACAACTGTAACTAATAATGTATCGCCTTCAATAATAGCTGGTATTCCGTGCATGACAACGGTACCTACTGCTAATGAAGCAATTCCGATAATAGAATAAATCGCAAAGCTTTTACCGATTTGCTTATACCCTAACCAAACGAAAGGAATGTTAATAACTGCGATTAGAGCTCCTAATGGCAATCCAAATAATCTTGAACTAACGATACTTAAACCAGTTACACCACCGTCTGATACGTTATTTGGAATTAATACTGCTTCTAATCCGTACGCTGTGATAAATGCCCCAATAATAATCATCAAAGCTTTTGAAGCAATTCTTAGCTTATTGGGCTTGTTTTTGATAATTTTCTCCATGTAATTTCCTCGTTTCAAACTAGTTTCTTATTTGTTACGTAATTCACACCTAAATTTTATTTTAACATTTAATTTGAAAAAATTCTCCTTTAATGGATGTATGCAGGGAATATTATCACCATATTATCTTTAAAATATTTTTGAAATCAGTATAAGAAATCCCATCCTTTCAAAGGATGGGATGCTATTAAGAAAATATAAAACTAAGTACTGATACGAATAAAGCGAAACCTAAAATAGTTCCACATATTTTCATATGGCGCTTGCGTCCCATTACGACAATCGCAACATATTCACGGATCATTGCGTTAGGCCAGTAATAAAATGCAGTTTTTGATCCGATTCCTTGGCTATTAAGACCGGCTTGTCTTGCATATATACCAGCGCGGAAAAGGTGGAAATTATTCGTTGTAAAAATACTTTTATATTTACCTTCTGGTTTTAAAGAATCCATAATTTCTTTAGAGAACAGCATATTTTGATATGTGTTTACAGAGCGATTTTCCTGGACTGTATGTTCAAGAGGAATTCCTTTTTCAACAGCGTAACTTTGCATCGCTTCCGCTTCTGGAAGACCTTCATCTGGACCTTGTCCACCAGAAAAAATAATTGTTGGTGGTGTATTAACAGCGGCTTGTTTCCAATAGAAGTCAATCGCTTTATTAATGCGGCTTGCAAGTAAAGGTGGTACTTTATCATTAATTAAGCCGCTACCAAGAACGATGATGAAATCTTGATTACGTCTTGGTCTGTTGAATTGGTATAAAAAATATGCACTTAAGAAGTTAGATAAGTGTATAAAGAAATATATGCTTATAAGAGAAATAGCTGCAAAAATAGGCTCTAAATGCGATGAAACCAAACTTGCTGGATTTATAATAGGGAGTAACATAAAGAATAACATCCCTAAAGCAGCAAGGAGTGTTAAACAGTTAGTGAACCGTCGTCCTTCTCGCTTCATTAAAATTCTAGCATTAAGAAATAGCCCAAACATTAAAGCAACAATACCGAAAGGAAGCATAATGAGAAGTGCTAAAAAAGGTAAAAATATAATGTAGCGTAGGACATCACTATCTGAGTTCAATGATACAATCACACAAAAAAGAAGGAAAAAACAGATAAAGGCATTAAATAAAAAGCCGTTTATTATTTTTCGCGGATCTTTTAAATATGAGATAAGAAAAATAATAAATAATATAAGAGGAATAATTCCGAAATACATCATAAATATAGTACACCTCAACTTGTATAAGAATTTGACATACCTTTTATATTACATGATTTTATAAGTGAAAATGAAAGAAAAAGGATTTTGAATTTTCTCAATAAAATATATAGATACGTATGTTACAATATATTCAAAGCGATATATTAAAAGTAAAATGGTTGAAAAGGCACTCAGTAGAGTGCTTTTTCTTTTTGTATGCAATTGTGCATATTATATTTTTTTTCAAATGAAGAGGATTACAATATAAGTTGTAGACAGACTTTATAAAGCAGAATTTCATACAAACATTTCCCTCTACTTTTTGTATCTAACAATCGTATAACAATAAATAATTCTGTTTTATAGTGTCTGTTTTTGAAAGGTGTCTTTTTTGAAGGCACCTTTTTTTATTAGTATAGATAGTTTACACTGTTAGCATAGTGTAAACTATCTATACTAAACATTAGCAATCTTCCGTATAAATATTATCAATTTACTATATATTCCAGTGGTGTTAACCTACATATGAAAGGCTTTCTTTTTCAAAATATTACCCCTAATAAAATTTTGAAGAAGTCAACTGTCTCCAAACTTGTCTTTATGCTTAAAGAAAAAGCACTCAAATTGAGTGCTTTTTCTTATTGAAACATGCTATTTTTCTAGGCGATTTTCATAAAATAAAAGTAAAGAAATGAAAGTGGGTGACAAAATGCCGGCAGTTGTGGAAGGTGTTATTATTGAAAACTGCAATGGAACAATTAATGTAGGTGACAAATATAACGTACAGCCGATTGAAAAGACGAAGGCTTATAATGGATCGGGATCATCAAATACAGGAATGAAAGTACAAACGTTTAGCGGGATTAGTACGGCGGATGTAAGGGATAATGATGCGTATGATCAAGTTATTCAATCAACGTTATAATTTTAAAATGCAAAATTGCATAAAGTAACATGTTTGTTGTATGTTACACTCTAGCTGTGAGCTGTTAATGATTCTTCTGTAGTATAGTTGTTAGATTAGAAATATAACATCTTATCGAAAATCATACGTATAAAAAAGACACTTCAAATGAAGTGTCTTTTTTTACCTTAGTGATACCCTTTAGCAGAGTCTTTATGAATTTTATTTTTAAATATACTGTAGCTCCAAAGCTGATATCCAATAACGATTGGTACCATGACCATTGCAACGAAGAACATAATTTTTAAGTTTAATTGACTACCGGCTGCGTTGTATAACGTTGTACTGTATGCATCGTTAATACGAGATGGTAACATTCTTGGGAACATACCTGCAAAGCCAGTTGTCATAAACATTGCGATTGTTAGGCAAACGAATGTGAAGGCAAGGCCAATTTTATGTTTGTACACCATAATTAGTGCGAGTACACTCATTAGCATTGCAAGTACTGGAAGAATGAATAGTACCGGATATTCCGTAAAGTTTTGGAATAAGTTTGTTCGATTAGCAGTCGCTACATAGAAGATAGCTAAAATAATAGCAGCTGCCATTGAAAATGGCCTTGCGATTTTATAAGCACGATCAGATACTTCACCAGTCGTTTTAATCATGACCCAAAGGGCACCGGATACGACAAATATAGCAGTGAAGAACAACCCGCCTAAAATACCGTAATGGTTTAGTAAGCTAAGTAAATTTCCTTCATAGCCATTTTTTCCGATTTGTAGTCCGTAATACAAGTTAGCAAATGTAACACCGAATAAAAAGGCGATTAAGAAACTGCCAATTGCAAATGCCCATTTACAAGTTTTTTGCCAAATTGGTGAATCATCTTTATGCATGAATTCCAGTCCAGCGGCACGAGCAAATAGTGCAAGTAATACTAAGAATAACGGTGTATATAAATAACTAAACATATTAGCATATGTGACTGGGAAAGCAGCAAATGTTGCGCCACCAGCTGTAATTAACCATACTTCATTACCGCCCCAGAACGGGCCAATTGCTTCTTGTAATTGATTTCGTTCTTGTCGATCTTTCGTAACGAAAGGAAAAATCATTCCGTTACCAAGTGCATACCCGTCAAGAATGAAGTAAACTGTCCAAATCACGCCCCATAAACCGAACCAGATGATTGCAAGCATATCATGAGACATGAGCCACACCTCCCTCAGTAGCAGGTTCTTCTAATGCGGCAGGTCCTTTTTTCGCGAACTTCAGCATTAAGTATACGTCTGCGATTAAAAGTAAAGTGTAGAATAAAATTAAACTAATTAATGAGAACCAAATTTGCGGGACAGATATAGGCGATACAGATTCTGCTGTACGCATTAGCTTATATACTGTCCATGGTTGGCGACCTACTTCAGCGACAATCCATCCTGCGTTAATCGCAATATAAGGAAGTAAGACAGACCATATTGTAATTTTTAAATAACGTTTTGAGTTTTCTAGTTTTCCTTTTCGGTTTAAATAGAAGCCATACCAAGTTAATGCCATAAAGAACATACCGAGTGCAACCATTAAGCGGAAGCTATAATACACGAGGTTAACATTTGGACGTTCATCTTTCGGAATATCTTTTAAACCAACAATTTCGCCATCAAATGAATTTGTGTAGAAGAAGCTTCCGAGTTTTGGAATCGTAAGGAATTCAAAGTTCTTCTCGTTTTTTACATCAGGAATTTGAACAATTGAGAAGCCTTGTCCTTTTCCAGTTTCCCAAACTGCTTCCATCGCAGCTCCTTTTGCGGGTTGATATTTAGCTGCTGATACACCAGATTGATGTCCCATAAACGGTGTAATTGTTGCGGCGAATAAGCCTAACATTAAGCCGAACTTAAATGATTTTTTGAAGAATTCAACTTCATTTTTACGTAATAAGTGATAGGCACTAATTGCCATAACGAAGAAAGCACCAACAATATAACAACCAACTACAGTATGGAAGAACATATTCCAAGCGTATGGATTCGTAACGAGTGCCCAGAAATCATTTAATTCAGCGCGGCCGTTACGTACTACGTAGCCAACAGGGTTTTGCATAAAGCCGTTTGCTGTAATAATCCAAAGGGCGGAAATATTTGTTCCAAGTGCAACCATCCACATGCAGAAGGCACGGAACTTTGGTGAAATTTTGTCTTTACCGAATAACCATATTCCCATGAAAGTAGATTCTAAGAAGAAGGCAACAAGTGCTTCGATTGCGAGAGGTGATCCAAAAATGTCTCCCATATATTTGGAGTACTCAGACCAGTTTGTTCCAAATTGGAATTCCATCGTAATCCCGGTTATAATCCCCATTACGAAGTTAATTGTAAATAATTTACCCCAGAAATTTGCCATTTTGCGGTATGTTGGATTCAATGTGCGGGCGTATTGAGTTTCCATACATGCTACTAAAATGACAAGTCCGATTGTCAAAGGTACAAATAAAAAGTGATAAAAAATAGTAATTGCAAATTGAAAACGACTCAGTAACAGAACGTCGGACATAATGAATATTCACTCCTTTTTTACATTATCTACAATCAGTTTATAGTGAAAATACGTTTAAAGTATGTGAAACTTGTTACAAAGCTGTGTGTATATTTTGAAAGAATTATGTCGATTATCTGAAAATATCTTATTTTTACTATAAAGCGATATCCTTTTTGAGCTTTTCATATTTTGGTACACTATTTATGTAGTGTAAATGAGAGAAAAGAGGGTTCCTTACTATGAAGTCATTAGAAGAGATTTTGCAGTACAATGAGAAATTTGTTGAAGAGAAAAAATATGAAGAGTTTGTAGCGGGGAAATTTCCAAACAAAAAAATGGTAATTATTTCTTGTATGGATACACGACTTGTTGAACTATTACCGAAAGCGATGAATATGCGTAACGGTGATGTGAAAATTATTAAAGTAGCAGGCGCTGTTATTTCACATCCATTTGGAAGTATTATGCGTAGTATTTTAGTTGCTGTATATGAACTTGGTGCTGATGAAGTTTGTGTAGTTGGTCACCACGATTGCGGTATGGCAAAAATTCAGGCAAGCAGTACAATTGAGAAGATGAAAGAGCGCGGTATAACAAATGAGAAATTAGATACACTCCGTTATTCTGGAATCGATTTAGAAAGATTCCTACAAGGGTTCTCTAGTGTAGAAGAAAGTGTAGAACATAGCGTATCGATACTTCGCAACCATCCGTTACTTCCAGAAGAAGTACCTGTTCACGGTCTTGTTATCGATCCTGAAACAGGAAAATTAGATTTAGTTGTGAATGGTTACGACAATTAAGAATTTACTTTGTCATCCTTTTTATCTGGGACAGGATCAAATCCTCCCGGGTGGAAAGGGTGACATTTTAATATACGCTTACAAGTAAGCCAAAAACCTTTGAGTGCACCATGTTTTTGAAACGCCTCTAATCCGTAATGAGAACAAGTCGGATAAAAACGGCATGTTGGTGGTGTCATCGGAGAAATGAATTTTTGATAAAAGCGTATAATCCCAATAAAAATCTGTTTCATAACGGTCTCCTTTTCAGCATATTCTTAAAGTATTATAGCACGACTGTACATAATACTTTACTAATGTGCATTTCCGTTATATCATATTGGATATAACGGAATTAAATTAAAAGCGGGAGAGATGTTGTATGCCATCAGTAGAAAGCTTTGAATTAGATCATACGATTGTAAAGGCACCTTATGTAAGACATTGCGGAGTTCACAATGTAGGTAGTGACGGTATTGTAAATAAATTTGATATTCGTTTCTGCCAACCGAATAAACAAGCAATGAAACCAGATGTTATTCATACGTTAGAGCATTTATTAGCATTTAATTTACGTAAATATATTGATCGTTATCCGCATTTTGATATTATCGATATTTCACCGATGGGCTGCCAAACAGGATATTATCTTGTAGTAAGCGGAACACCGACAGTACGAGAAATCATTGATTTATTAGAACTAACATTAAAAGATGCGGTTCAAATTACAGAAATTCCAGCTGCAAATGAAACACAATGTGGTCAAGCGAAGCTTCACGACTTAGAAGGAGCACAACGCTTAATGAACTTCTGGTTAAGCCAAGATAAAGATGAACTTGAGAAAGTGTTTGGATAAAAAGGAAAACTGCCTGTGAAAGGGCAGTTTTTTTATTGTACTAAGAGCGAACATACTCTTCTTTTTTATGAAAATATATTAGATACTCCAACATATAAAACAAAGGCAGAACCGAGAAAATAAACAAATGCTTTTGCTTTTTCCCGTTTCTTCATTTCATCAATTCCAAAAAGGATAAACATAATACTTAAAAGGATAAACACGTAAGGTAAAAGAATAGTGAAGTTTGCAAAGAAGCTAAATAGGGCGAGAGAAAGAGCGATAGTGGCGATTATGATTTGAATGTTTTTTAACATGGAATCCCCCTTAAGTAGAAAGAAATAGTTACTGAGAGAAAATAATTATAAATGCTAAATTGATCAAAATTTTATTCTACATGTAGCGAAAGAGTTTGATATTAAAAAGAAGAATATGAGACTAGAAACGAAAAAATACGGGATACTCATTAATTCCTAGAAGAATAAAGGAACAACTGAGAATAAATTGTACGTATGGGAGAAGTGAAAAATTATCGGTAAAATGGACATAAGTGCTTAGAGTGAGTAAGAGAAGCATGAGAAATGCTAAAAAAATCCGTAATATAGTTAGAGTTAGCATTGTATAGCCCCCTTTAGACCATTTACTAGAATATTTCTGTGAAACCAATAAATAAAACTGCGGCTCCTGCTAGTAGAGCGAGCACACTACCTCCTGTTTGCCGTTTTAATATTTCCTCTAAACTTATGGTGAGGGCCATACCTCCTAAAGAGATAAACATATAAGGGATTATTTCTCTACTACCATTAAAAAATCCATAAATTGCTATAGAGAAAGCGATAAGTGATACAGTAATCCGGATTCCTTTTAGCATGTATGTACCTTCTTTTATTTTATGTAGCTAATAATGAGAACAATCCAAATGAAAGCACCGGCAATAATACAAATAAGTCCAGTTGCTGATTCCTTTTTCTTTATTTGTTCAAATGCGATGAGAAACATTAAAGCCCCTAATAGAAATTGTGAAAGAGGTAAAAAATTGTTTTGACCTGTATATAATCCAATTGCCGACATAACGATCACAGTGAGTGCGATTGTGATGCGGAGTATACGAAGCATATTATAAATCCTCCTTATTCTTTTTTGTATAAGGATTATCTTCTAGTTTATCGACCGAATGTTTATAAGCATAGCCTTTATTAATTGTCATGATGGAGAGTACGAGGATAATTAGGACGATGATAATACCGATAATTAATATTTTGAACATAAAACCCCTCCTTTTCTTTATTTTACATAATTTTGTAATTGATGAAAATAATAGAAATTAAAAGGATGAAAGAAGGGTGTTACATGGAGACGAAAAAAACATATTATATATCAATAGGAAACGGTCAAATTTCACAAGTGAAGACGGCGGATACGTATAATTTTGAGATTTCCGCAAATGATGAGGAAATTACGGAATTAAGAGAGCACTTCGATCAAGCATATGTAGAAGATTTAGGGGCATTTGTACGCTCCCACGTTCCATTTGTTGAGTATCATCACGATTCAAATAATGACCGATATGATGAACAACTACAAAAAGCATATAAAATGATTTATGATTTAGGAAATCATGAGACGAAAGAATTAGTCGCGCAAATGGGAATAATCAATGGATTGTAATTGGATAATATTATGCAGAAAAGCGAGAATATGCTACAATTTGTGGTAGGAAAAACTTGTAACCATCAATAGGGGAGTAATGGCATGTACAAATTTAAAGATTATTACCACAACACTGTACAATTATCGTTTGAACGTTATCCATTTTCTCCTGAGCCAAAGCATGTTTGGGTTGTATGCCGGTACGGGGATCAATGGTTATTAACGCATCATTTACGTCGCGGTCTTGAATTTCCGGGTGGTAAAGTAGAACTAGGGGAAACACCGGAAGAAGCGGCAGTTCGAGAGGTTCATGAAGAAACCGGCGGCATAGTTTCTGATTTAACTTACTTAGGACAATACAAAGTATCTGGAAAAGACAAAATAATCATTAAAAACATTTATTTTGCAACAATTAGTGCGGTAGAAGAACATACGCATTACGAAGAAACGAAAGGGTCTGTTTTATTAAAAGACATTCCTGACAACATTAAAACGAATAGAAAATTTAGCTTTATAATGCGCGATGACGTATTAGCGCGTACGATGAAACATATAGAAGAAATCGGCTGTTTTACGAAGTAAAGTAGCCGGTTTCTTTTTTTGTATGTAAGAATAAATGTAAACATATCTTTACATTGTTTTGGGGATATTATACAATTTTGTAAAGATATATTTACATTTTAGGAGGGGGAAGATGGATAAAAGAAAAGAAACGACTGTTACTGTTTCGATGGTTAAATTAAACTTTTCTTTATTTTTTATAATAATTGCTTTGTCGTTTGGAATTGGTTATTTGCATATATTTCTTTCAGGTGGGGTTCAAGTCGAAGTTACATTATTAACGATGTTTCTTTTTATTATCGCAATGATTGTTCTCGTTTGTATTCATGAAGCGATACATTTAATTGGCTTTCGCTATATCGGAGGTGTTCCGTGGAGTGAACTAAAATGGGGCGTTAATTGGAAATTAGGTGTTGCATATGCTCATTCTAAACAGGCGGTTACAGTAAAGCAAATGAAGAAAGTGTTAATGCTTCCGTTTTTACCAACTGGAATTTTGCCAATTGTATTGGGATTAGCTATGAATCTGGAGCCACTCTCATTTTTAGGAATTCTACTAACAGCAGGGTGTATCGGCGACATTGCCGTATATCAAAAAGTTTCAAAGTTTCCAGATGATGCGCTAGTAAAAGATCATCCGAGTAAACCGCAGTTTACAGTATATGAATAATAAGAGGAGGCGTTTTTGAACAACTGCCTCCTCTTATTATTTTTTGTCGGTAAATCAATATATTGTGAAAATTGTTGATATAATTTAATTACTATTATTGTATTTTTATCTCCACCTCTAAAAACGAAAGCACCTCCAACAAATCATCTACGATACGTGAATGCTTAAAATTCCCCCAAAACGAATCTTTTTTCCAAACACCAAGAATCCCTACTTGTTCAGAACCAAGCACATCGTTTTCTGGATGATCTCCAACATAAAGACATTCTTCTGCCTTCACATCTAGTCTTTGCAAAGCACGTTCGAAAATTTCAGGATGAGGTTTTTTAATTCCTTCAGCTTCTGAAACGAGAATGGTGTTTGTATACGTATGTATATGTAGTGCTCGAAGGTTGCTCATCTGAAATTCAGTAAAACCATTTGTAATAATACCAATTTTAATGTTTCGCTGTTTTAACTGTTGAAGTAGTTCATGCGTGTTTTTGAAAGGAATACAATGATGTTGGAAGTTTGTAATATAGTCGTGTAGCAGTTGTTCTTGCGTTAAAGTAGTAATGTTGCATTCAGAAAGGAGAGTAGCATATACTTTATCCTTCCACGTATAGCCATTATTATCGAGTTCAAGAAATCGAGAACAATACTTTGATTTCTCTATGCTCTTCAAATGTGAGGCGAAGCGATTATATTGCTCACAAATAAATTGTTCTAAAGATTGGCGCCGATCTAATAGTGTTCCATCTAAGTCGAATAAGATTGCACGAATCATGGGAAGCCTCCTTGCAGTTTTTATAATTAATTATCGCATATTCGTAAAAAAATGATTATGATATTTTGTAGAATGGAATAATGGGGGATTGTATGAAGAAACTGTATGGCAAGTTAGTGTGTTGTATTATAGCAAGCAGTTTAGTTGCAGGATGCGAGAGTGCTATCGAGGTTACGAATGAAAAAGAAATTTGTAAAACAGAAGAAGAGTGCACGCAAATAGGAGATAAAACATTACAAAAAGTATATAAAAAGATAGAGGGACTTTCAGAACTTGAAAAAGTAGAGGATTATGACATAGAAGAGTATGAAAGTATGAATATGAAAGAGGCGGAACAGAAAAAAGAAGAGGATGACAATTACTTCTTTTTAGCTTCTTATTATATCGATGATGATGAAATTGTAGATCCTTATTTTGAGAAATTGGATCGTAAGAGATTGAATAAAGTTTTTGCAGATGACAAAGTAGCAAAAGATGATTTGTTAAGCCAGCGGCAAGATAGAGAGTATCATGAAACGTTATGGGACATGTATCGCACTCTCATTCCAGTGAAATATCGTGAGAATATAACAGGGTTGGATTTAATAACGGATGGTTATGACGGCGTTGTTGCCCATGTCATGCCAAGTATGGATGACCCGAGAGATTGGTTGCTTAGTTTAGACGTGCTCGATTCTGGGGTGAATATAGATGAAGTGATGAAAACATTAATTCATGAAACGGCTCACGTATTAACGATTGGGCATAAACAAGTACCAGTGGATAGGAAATATTTAGAGGCGTTTGATGAAGAGAAAGACATTTCATCATATCGAAATAAATGTAACACGGTGTTCTTGAAAAATGGATGTGCGAGAAAAACTTCGTATATTAACCAATTTTATAATGAATTTTGGAAACCAATTGAGCAAGAGTGGACAGAAAAGAAAGTAGAAGAAAGTGAAGAGGCACAAATTGAATTTTATAAAGAAAAGCATGATGATTTTGTATCGCTGTATGGAACAACAAATGTAACGGAGGATATCGCAGATACATTTACAGCGTTCATTTTACAAGATTCAAAAAAGGTGAAAGAAGGAACAGAGTTAAAATATAAAAAAATTGCTTTCTTCTATCAGTTCCCTGAGCTTGTAAAAATGAGAGCGGAAGTGCTGTCGGGATTATATGATGTTTCAAAAACGATAGAACAACAAAGTGGAGACTAATGTGAGGTATGCTTTCGATATAGTTTCGTTAAAGAAAAGCGTGAAGAATTTTTAATTCTTTGCGTTTTTTTATGTTGATAAAATTGAAAATTCTGTATTTTTATCAAAAAGAAGAAGGAACTTGCGGTATAAAATAGAATTAGTATAAAAATGTCACAATTTAGACACAATTATAATGCGCGTGTTGTAGGGACTATAAGTTTACTCTCGAGGAGGTAATGAAACGTATGAAAACGATTCTTGCTGTTGCTGGTCTCATTTGGGTAATGTCTCACGGTTTTCCGATTTTTGAAGGGGAGCAAATTCGTAGTGCTTTGAATGAAAAGTTTAATGATTATCATGTGATAGATCGAAAAGATAATGTCGTTACAGTACGTGTGAAAGACTGTTTCCATACAGTTACGGTTGCGGATGGAAACATTACAAATGAAACGAAAATGTGTGATAAAAGGTAAAAGAAAGAAGCTGACTATAGCGCACTGTTTTGAGTCAGCTTCTTTTTCTTTTTCCAATTAGAATTTTTTCAAATGCCTCAACAAATACATACATAAGAGTTGCAAGAACACATGTGAGTAGTACGCTAAGTAAGACGAGTGTGAAGTTAAAGACTTGGAATCCGTAGCTAATTAAGTAGCCAAGTCCTTGTTTGGAAACGAGAAGTTCTCCGAAAATAACACCAACCCAGGATAAACCAACATTTACTTTTAACGTTGAGATAATTGCTGGAAAGGATGCAGGGAGAACGACTTGCTTATAACATTGCCATTTATTTGCGCCAAATGTATCCATCACTTTTATATAGTTAGAATCGACTTCTTGAAATGCACTGTAAATAACGAGAATGGTAATGATGATGGAAATGATTACTCCCATTGCGATAGAAGATGAAATGTTTGGACCGAAAATAACGATGATGATTGGACCGAGTGCAACTTTTGGCATTGCATTTAGGACGACGAGGTAAGGATCAAGTACGCGGGCTAGAAGTGGCATCCACCAAAGAAACGTGGCAATAATAGCACCGAGTACCGTTCCGAGAATGAAGCCTACTCCTGTTTCCAGCAATGTCGTCCATATGTGGACCCAAAGTGAACCGTCGATCCATTTCGTTAAGAAGAGATCCCAAATACTCGAAGGAGAACTAAAGAGTAAAGGATCGATCCATTCTTTTTTGCTAGCTATTTCCCATAGTGCAAAGAAAAGAATAAGTAGTAAAAGCTGTAGTGAGCGAGCAATCCAAGCACGCCTGCGTTCTTTCTTTCGAAATTGTTCATGTAGTAGTTTTATATTATCCAAGTCGTTCCAGCTCCTTCCATATATCTTGAAAGAGGGCTGGGAAATCGTAGTGATGGCGTGCTTCTAACGGTGATAAAGAACGGATACTTTCCGGGACGATAAAGGTTTTCGCGATTTTTCCAGGATTCGCTTGAAGTAAATAAATACGATCACTCATCGCGATCGCTTCTTCAATATCGTGAGTAACAAGTAGTGATGTTTTCTTATATTTATTTAGTAAGTTGAAAACGAGTTCTTCTAGTTTTAACTTCGTTTGATAATCGAGTGCGGAGAATGGTTCATCTAGTAATAAAATTTTCGGATCAGTTGCTAACGTTCGAACGAGAGCAGCACGTTGACGCATACCGCCGGATAGTTCACGAGGATATTGTCCTTCTACCCCATGTAGACCGACTTGCTTTAAAAGGTTTAAAGTATGTTCTTTCATTTGTTCATCATAAATCCTTCGAATATGAAGTCCAAGCATAATATTTTCTTCAATCGTTTTCCACGGGAATAAGTAATCTTGCTGCAACATATATCCCATAGATGATGTTTTCGTTGTAATTGGTTCACCATCTAAAAAGACAATACCATCAATTGGATCAAGTAATCCAGCAATGATTGAGAGGAGCGTTGTTTTACCGCAACCACTTGGGCCGAGTATAGAAATAAATTCGCCTTCTTCCACTTGTAAGCTCATATCTTCAAGAATAAGTTTGGCATTCTCTTTTGCAAAAAAGCAGTGAGAAACGTTACGTATTTGTAAAAAACTCATACACTTCGCCTCTATTTCTTAATAACGCTTTCGGCAATTTTTGTATTGACGAGCGCTTCATGTGGGACTTCTTTTTGTAATTCACCAGCGTCTTTCATAATCGTTTGGAGCTGTTTCCATTCTTCCGCATCTAGTAGTGGATTTGTCGCATAAGAATGTTGCTTTTTATACCGTTCAATTACTTTTACTGTAATGTCTTTTGAAGTGTCTTTAAATAGCGGGGAAACAGCATCAGCAATCTCTTCTGGACTATGTGTATCAACCCATTGCTGTGCTTTATAGAGCGCACGTGTGAACTTTTCAGCAGCAGCTTTATCTTTCTTTAAGAAACTTTCTTTTGCCATGAATGTTGTATAAGGAACAGTACCAGATTCATTTCCGAATGAAGCGACGATATAACCTTTACCTTCTTTTTCGAATATGCTTGCAGTCGGTTCAAAGAGCTGGACAAACTCTCCTGTACCAGATGCAAAGGCATTTGCAATATTAGCAAATTCGATATTTTGAATTAAGTTCGTATCTTTGCGAGGATCAATACCATTTTTCTTTAAAACATATTCCCCAACCATTTGCGGCATGCCGCCTTTACGCTGTCCTAAAAATGTAACACCTTTTACGTCATTCCAATTAAAAGAGTCTAGTTTTTTACGTGAAACTAAAAATGTCCCATCTGTTTGTGTAAGTTGTGCAAAGTTAATGACAGGGTCTTTCGCTCCTTGTTGATGAACGTAAATAGATGTTTCAGAACCGACGAGAGCAATATCAATTCCGCCAGATAATAGGGCGGTCATCGTTTTATCGCCACCAGCTGTTGTTTGTAGGTCAATATTTAGTCCTTCATCTTTAAAAAATCCTTTTTCAATCCCGACATATAATGGGGCATAGAAGAGAGAATGGGTAACTTCGCCGACGCGAATGTTTTGGGTTTGTTCTTTCGTACTTTCTTTTTTACTACTACAAGCAGCAAAAGTAAAAACAGCTAGTAATATGATGCAAAAAATCGCGATTAATTTTTTCACTATATAACACCTCCCAGAAGTCACTCTACAAGCATGATATGTAGGTAAGTGCCCATATGTGAGTGTAGATAGCAGGAATTTTTTTGGAGGTAAAGAAGTACAAATATAAGGGGTGATAAAATGGAGTACGAATACGATGATAGCGTACATTTACATCTTGATTATTTCGGGACAGAATGTGATATGGAATCGATTGCTTATAAGAGAAAGAATGAAGACGTATGGGATGTGTATTTTAATTTTGGAGTATACGGTATTCAGAAAGACGATGTAGAGTTAGGGAGATTTATGGACGAATATGCTGGTCATTACGTTTTTTCTGTACATGCTCGCGATCTTAGTTGGGAATTTGGAAGTGCCCAGTTTGAAGAGTGGGTTTTGAAAAATCGGATAGTAGAAAAAACGCTACAAAAATAGGAGGAATTTTGTGATTGGATTTCTCATCTTATTATTTATTTTTGTGGCCGGATTTTTTATTATGCAAATGCTTATTTACCGATTTGCAAAGAAAAACATCCATAAATATACAAAAATAAAATGGTTTCATATGTGGCTACATATGAATATGAAAAAAGGCCCGAGATTAGATTTTTTTGATTTTGTAGTTACAGTACTCGTATGTATCGTATGGAAAATATGGCTGCTTCCTTTTATATAATACACATGCTAATCATCTTCTCTTTTATCATAAAATAACGAAAAGAACCTGTCTTGTGGCGGGTTCTTTTCGTTATAGTAATAGTTGTAAAAAACTTGCATTTATACATAAAACAGTGAGTAGTGTTGTGAAAGATATTTTGACAAATACAGAAACACATACATACGGAATTAAAGTGTAATTACAGAATGGACAAATTGGCCGTGTGTAAAGTGTGGGGAATAAGAAAGAGGTCGTCCAACGGTGGACGACCTCTTTCTTATTATGCTTGGTTAGTGCGAAAGAATGGAAGTTTCTGCACAATGTGAATTAATCCGTATGCAAGAATTAAGCACATAAGAGGATTAATGAAAAATCCATAGCGATTAATTGCTAAGAATAAGTTTGAGAAGATAATGTAAATAATAGAACTTGCTACTAGCATCATAACGCGTTTATGTTTAAATGAATTTAGCATGAAGCAGAAGCTGCTCAAGAATGTACCGATGATAAACACTCTATGACATAGTTGCATAAAGTTGTGAATACGGTATTGGTCTACAGCAGGAGCTGTTTTGAATAATTCAATTGTTTTACCGACAGTGAACCAAGAGAACCAATAAGTGAAGTCCGTCTTAAATCCGTTCTTGATTAATTCTTTTGCGTATGCACCTTTGTCATCTAAGCCTTTAGCTCTCATTTCATTTACTATATTTTCATATCCAATTTTATTAAATGGATCTGCACCGGCAATTAGTGGATCTGCACCTTGGGTTGAGAATAAAATAAATTGGTTGAGTGCTAAGTAGTTACGAACAACCCATGCGCCAATAATAAAGAAAGGTCCGATAAACCATAACAATCCGATTCGAATGGAGTCTTTAAATCCATATGTAAATAACACAACAAGAACAGGAATGAGCATCATTGGAGCTGGATTTGGACGGAACATAAGTAAAATTGAAACGACAATTCCAAACCATATATGGAATTTCACTTTATTGTATTTCCATGCGAGAACAAATACATATACACATAACGCCAATAAGAATATGGATGGAACTTCTGTTAGCAATGTACGGAAGTATGTATAGTTACTTGGATAAATAGCATATAAAATACTTGCAACAATTCCATAAATGTTTTTTTCGAACAATTCTTTTCCTATTAAGAATACTAATAGCACTGTGCAAAGGTTCATGATCATGTTAATAACAGTTGCGACGTAATAGTAAGGAATTGATGTAATATCAGAAATAATCATAGCGCCAGCTAATAGTAATGGCTGACCTGGTGTAATATATGCATTTTTTCCTGGAACTTCACTAGGTTCTAAATACACATAACCAAATACACCATGTTTTAATAGTTGTTCAGCTGTTAACGAATAGTTAAAGGCATCATTTGCACCATATGTTACTTTGACTAACTCTCCATCTAATCCCGGCTGTTTTACTAAACAAAAAACGTGCAACAGGAAAGAAAGCGCCAAAATTACATATACCGCTTTAGGCAAACTCTTAAACTTAGTAAGCAAAAATGAGCAACTCCTTTTTTATTAATTCTTTCGTATTTTTATGTGAAATCTTTAATAGTATTAAGGATTTCCAAAACATAGTTATTATATCATAAAGTGGAATGCTGAAATTAAGTTTTTCAAGAATGAGTAATTTGTATGCCACAATTTAACTGTTGATTAAGGGAATATTAAGACAATACATTTATGATAGAAACAAGTATGCAGACGAAATATGTAATATATGTTATTTTAATAGAAATAGTTCTTTCGATGCGGGGGAAATTAAGACATAGAAACGAGGGAATGAATTGAAGTATGGTTCTACACTTTTTCATCTTCCAAAAAGAAATATATTAATTTCTAGCATTATAAGTAGTATGGTGACTTTATTAGTAATAACTATGCTGTTTATGATTTTAAAGGTTTTCAATTTAGACATGATGAAAGATCATTTAAATCAAAAGCTTGTTTTAAGTGTTATGATGATTTTCGTATGGGGCATAACGTTTTATATTACGCATTTCAATAAAAAAGAGATGTCTATACTTAGAGCATCCCTACGAGTGCATTTTATATTATTTTTGCTAGCTCATACAGTAGCGTTATTTTATATTGTCATGCAAGTTAATATGAGTTTCATAGAGGCAATGAATTGGATTTACTTTTATAATATGCAGTTTATATTAAGTTTTGTAGTAATTTATGCAATATATATTCTTGTATATAATTTAATAGGTAAGGTTTTTCTAAGTATGGTTTTAACGAGCTGTACGTTAGTCATTTTATGTATTGTGAATTATTTGAAGCTTATTTTCAGAGGTGATCCGTTATATCCTTCTGATTTTACACAAATTACGCATATGCAATCTGTTATACCGATGGTGATGGACTATTTTAGTTGGAGTTATATTTTTGTCATTATCTTAAGTATCGTAGCTTGTATTGTAGCAGGGATATATATGAGAAGGTATATTCAAAATGTAAAGATTCATCTAGGAATAAGAGCCTTATTAGTAGTAGGATCTATTTTTGTTCTATATGCGTACGGTAATTTTGCGAATACATTTATGAATAAAGTATTTCAAAAATCAGGTGTAGATTTTGTTTTGTGGAATCAAAATGAGAACTATGCTTCAAATGGTTTTGTACTTGGGTTTATTAGCAATTTAGATACAACAGTTATGGAAAAACCAAAAAATTATTCTAAAGAAAATATGCTTCAAATAGCAAACGATATAAAAAAACAATATAGTGGAAATATAGGGAGCCAAAAGAAAAAAGAGAAACCGAATATTATTTTTGTAATGAGTGAATCGTTTTGGGATCCGACGAAAGTAACTAACCTTTCTTTTAGTGAAGATCCTGTACCAAATTTACATCATTATATAGAAAACTTTCCTGGTGGACAAACTATTTCTCCTACATTTGGGGGAAATACGGCGAACGTTGAATTTGAGGCATTAACAAGTTATTCAATGAGTTTGTTAAAGCCAGGTTCTATACCATATCAGCAGGTTATTACAAATAAGAAAGAAATTCCATCAATCCCTACGGCGTTGAAAAAAGAAGGTTATTATACAAGTGCAATTCATTCATTTGGTCGCACATTCTTTAAACGTGATGATGTATATAAGGTGTTAGGGTTTGATAAGTTTAATGCAGAGGACACGATGGAAAATGTGGATATTGATGGAGATTATATTAGTGATTTAGCGATGAGTAAAGAGATAATTGCTGAGTTAGAGAAACAAAAACAACCTACATTTATTCATGCAGTTACGATGCAAAATCATTTTCCATTTACAGAGGGCCGATTTGGTGAAAACCTAATCGAAATTAGCGGTCTAGAAAATGAAGACTCAAAGGGAGAATTAGAGACGTATACAGAAGGATTAAGACGTTCAGATGAGGCTCTTCAATATTTAATAGAGCAACTAGATAATTTTGATAGACCTACATTATTAGTATTCTTTGGAGATCATCTTCCATCATTAGGAACAAATAAATCTTTTTATAAAGAAAATGGGTATATAACGAATGAAAAAACACCGAATGAACGTTTAGCCATGGCGCAAACACCGCTATTAATGTATGCAAACTTTGATATGCCAAATGATAATTTAGGTTTAGTCAGCCCAATTCATTTTTCTAATCTTATTTTTGATTATGCAGGATTAAATAAATCCTTATTTTATCAATTTTTATCGGAATTTTACAAGGAAATACCAGTGCTTAGAGATGAATTAAAAGTTGATAAAAATGGAGAAGTGATCAATGATTTAACAAAGAAACAAAAAGAAATGTTAGAGCAATATAAAATGCTCCAATATGATTTACTCGTCGGAAATCAATATAGTAAAGATATCCTCTTTAAATAAAAGAAACAAAAAGAACTTGTATAACGATACAAGTTCTTTTTTCATAGTATTTAACGGGGTAACCAGACAAGCTGGGTTTAGGGAGTATTACCTGTACATTTAGTATATATGAAAATGTAATCGTTTTATTTGTGTATTTGTGAGAAATATGTGAATTTTATGTTTTGTGAAAAATCGATTGTATTAACTTTCGTTCTTGTATTGCAGTTGTTATGCATGTAAAAATTTTATCAGTTCTTTATTTAATTCATCCGCTTGATCGATTGGTGAACCATGACCACTATTTGTAAGAGCATGTAACTGAGAATTTTTAATTCGTTGTTGCGTAAGCTCGGCACTTTTGTAAGGAATTAGTTGGTCGTGAACGCCGTGGAAGATTTTTGTTGGGACGTTAATTTTATTTAAATCTTTCGTTACATCTTCATTTGCAGCTGCTTGTAAAATTTTTATAAGGGCATAAGAAGCGGACTGCATACCGAGATAAGAAAACCATTCAAGGGTTGCAGCCCCTAAGTTTCTATTAAAAAAGGATAAAGATACATCATTTAAAAATTTTGGTAAATTAGCATACATTTGATTAATGAGAGCATCTGCTTGTTCTTTCGGTACACCGTAAGGGGACTCTTGATTTTTAACGAAAGAGGGGGAGACAGCGTCAATTAATGCGAGCTTAGAAATGCGGCGCCCATTATAGCGAGACATATAGCGAATAGAAAGAGCACCACCAACTGAGAAACCGACTAATGTAGCGTTCTCTACTTGAAGTGCTTCCAGAACAATTGCGATATCATCGGCTAATCGATCATACGTGTAACCAGTCCATGGCTTATCAGATTGCCCATTCCCTCGTATATCCATGGCGATACAGCGAAAGCCATGCTCTGGTAAAACATTGAGTTGATATTGATACATTTGATGATTTAAAGGCCATCCGTGAACGAAGAAAACAGTCTTACTACCTGGACCAGGATTAACGTCTTGCACAAAAATATGCACATCTTTCTCGACAGTAACAAACATAAATTTCCCCCTATTTTATGAATATGCTCTATCCCAAAAGCGTTGTTTTGTCATAGCTTTAATAAATTCATTTGCTAGCCTCGTAGGGTCTTGTTCTATTAGAACACCAGGCTTTCCTTCGATATTTAAAGATTGAATAATAGAAGAGCCGTTTTGGAAGGAGCCAATCGGCTTAAAGTGATTATATGATTCTACGACAAATGAACTTGCTTTGTTAAGAAAATGATCATCCATCTCTCCGCCGATAAGAAGTAATCCATCATAAAGGAGTGGTGAGCCTGTTAAGAAAGTATCATTTACTTCCCACTGTCCATTTGGCGTTCCCTGCACTATGCCTAATCGTTCTGAAACGATCACTGGCAGTTAAAGAGTTTTCATCGTTTGAAATTTTAATATCTGTATTTGTTGTCATCTCCTTTCCTTCATTTTCACGCATGAAAGATTGGAGTTGTTCGGTCTTTTTATTTTTTTTGCCATCCATAAAAAACACCTCCCATAATATACGTATTAATGATCATAGATTTTATGCTCTGTATATAGTCTAAATATATTGCGTTTTTGGTACGATTTTCCTCAAATGTTCGATTTATCTTTGTTTGTCTATGAAAATCATTTATTATAATAAATGGTATTCTTCGAGATATTATTTTGAAGGGGTGTTGAAGTGAAAGAAAGTTTTCTATCATATAAAGAAGAAGAAAGAAATGCAAAAATCCTTTTATGGGTGTTATATGTCATTGTTATTGTATATCAAATTTTCTATGCAATCGTATTAGAAGATAAATCAATAATGGATAAGGGATACAATATAATATGGCAAGTTATTTGCGGAGTAGCAATACTGTGCGTGAATATATATTTAATGAAAAAAGAGAAGGCAAACCTTGTTAAATATGCATGGATATTTGCATACATAGGGATAGAACTCGCTAATATATTTTCGTATGTTTTTTATAATAAGGCGGCGTTTGATGCGACAAATATAATAGAAATTATTCTCATTTTCTTTGTACCTATATTTTTAAATAAAAAATTCTATGTGTTTTTACTTTCCTCTATTGTAGGAAAATATTTAATTTATTTATTTGTATTAGAGGAAGTAAAAGCATTTATGTTCCTTATTATGTATACACTTATGTTAATAGCTGCATATATCATTTTAAACCGATTTTTACAATATCTTTCAGCTGTAAAGGAAAGTATTGCGATTGCTAGTGAATCACAGAAATTAGCAGTAATCGGAAAAATGGCAGCGACGGTTGGACATGAAATTAAAAATCCACTTGCTTCATTAAAAGGATTTACGCAATTACAACGAGAGAAGCATGAAGAGGATCCTATTTATAAACGTATGATTTTTGAAATAGAAAATATGAATAATATGATAAGTGAGTTAATGGAAGTTGCTACATGCAAACCTTCTATTTATAAGAAACATGATGTAGGAAAAATTGTATTACAAGTAATAACAAGTCTTCGTGAAAAAATAGATGAATTAAACATTCAGTTTATTTCTAATGTGGAAGAAAAAACAATAGAAGTTGAATGTGATGAACGAAAAATAAGAGGAGTCTTTTTATATACGATAAAAAATGCTTTAGAGGCAATGGGACAAGGTGGCATATTACAGTTACAATTAGAAAATAAAGGGAAAGAATATGTAATGATCAGTGTGATCGATAATGGTCATGGTATTAAGCAAGAAAACTTACCCCGTGTTACAGAGGCCTTTTATACAACGAAACAAGATAAAATTGGTCTGGGACTGACGGTAGCGAATCGAATTGTCGCCGAGCACCTTGGTGAGTTGCATATTTCAAGTGAAAAAGATACTGGAACGAGAATAGACATCATTCTCCCAAGGAAGTGTGGAAATACTGAAATCCAAGTGGAAGAAAAGCTAGGAGTTACCATATGAATAAAGGCTATATATTTAAAAATGAAGAAATAAAGGCGCTGAAAGCATTTTTAAGTTTATTTTTTATTATATTTTTCGTATATGATCTTGCCTATGAATTTATCGTACCGTTAATCGGTGGAGAGCAAGAAGGTGTAGGAGAGTTTGAAGATGGTTTAGGTTTATGGCTTTACTTTTTGATGGTGGTATTGTTTTGCATTGGAATATACTTTATGAAATGGAAGAATGCTTTTGCGGTAAAGTATATTATTCTAATTGGCTATAATGTATTAGATTGTATCCATAACATTATGATTTATTATGGTAGCGATGCAGAATTTGACGGTGGAAATATAGTAGAAGGATTTTTTATTTTGTTTGCACCAATCTTTGTGAATAAAAGATATTTCTGGTTAGTTCCAGCGATACTTATCGGAAAGTATGCTCTTACAGGAATCATTATTCAATCTTCTCTCGTTTTAATCCCAATGGCATTATATAGCGTATTTACTATCATATGTTGGATTATATTTTTAAGGGTTCAGTCTTACGTTCGTACGCTTGAGATGATGGACAAAGAAATAAAACAGACAGAAAAACTAGCAGCTGTTGGAAAGATGGCAACGGTTATTGGTTATAAGATTAGAAGACCTTTAGCAAACTTAAAAAAACTTGTGAATAAACAAGCAGACAAGCATCCAGAGGATAAAATTTATAGTGATATTATGAAACAAGAAGTAGATCGGATTCATATAATTGCTACAGAACTTAGTGGATTTGAGAAATCTAAATCACTAGAATCAGAAACTCATAACATACAAGAAATTATTTCTTATGTTATTCGAGTTATGGAAAAGCCAGCTTTAAAGCAAGGAGTCTACATACAAGGTATTTACAGTAAAGACTTACCATCAATTATATGTGATGAAAAACGATTAAAACAGGTCTTTTTTAATTTAATCAAAAATGCAATTGAAGCAATGTCAGTTGGCGGAACAATTACGATTAAAGTTACTGTAAAAGATGGAATCATCGTTCAAGTGAAAGATGAGGGATGCGGCATTCCGAAAGATAAAATTCCAAAGTTAAATGAAGCCTTTTATACAACGAAAGAAACAGGAACTGGTCTAGGTTTAGTAGTTACAGAAAAAATTATTAAAGACCACAACGGTAAAATGAGTTTTGAAAGTGAAGTTGGGGTTGGAACGACGGTTGAAGTTATGTTACCACTGCATTAACTACAAAAAACATCACTTATTTGGAAGTGATGTTTTTGTGTTCTTCTTAGGTAGACGTTCTAAAAAAGAGGACGATAACGAAAAATAATATATTGATAGTGTAAAAAGAAAATAATGGATGTTTTACTATGAAAAATATATAATGGCTTTGTCTGTTATTTGTTGTAGTTCATTTATATTTCTATTTGTTGACCCGAATCTCGGGTCTTTTTTTTATGAAATGAATTGCTATATGTCAGTGATTAGAAAAATAGAATATATATTCATGCTGTAATACTGGTAGCACCAGTAAACTCGGTGCTACCAGTAGGTTCGTTTTCCGGCACAACGAAAGCATTTACGTTGGTACAGGTGGTGCTTTCACATTTCTCTATTTTTCTGTGGTCGATTGTATTGTGTATATAAATTAAAAAAATGATAGCGTTAGAGCCACCATTTCTCCTGCGGAAGCAAAATAACATCCACATCAAAATTCTCTTTAAACCAATCATACATCAATGTCTCTTTCACTAAATATTCAGAGGCAGAGTGTGACACACCAATTAGAGACATATTCGTTTCTTTTACATAATCCATAATGAGCGAGTATTTATGTCTGCCGTAATCATTGTCGATATGGCAATGGATTTCTCCTGTAATATATGCTTCAGCACCTTTTTCTTCTGCTTCCTTCATTAAAGATACAACATCGCCACATCCAGCGATAATTGCGATTTTTTTGATGGAATCATGTCGTTTACCTTCGAAGTCTGTGTAAGGAATCTGGAAGAGTTGTTTTAAATGTTTTTGGAGTGCTTCTGTTGATGTTTCATCTATTTCACAAATAAGGCCAACTGGTTCTTGCTCTGGACCTCCATATGCAAAGTCGTCCACTACAGTAGAGTTTAATGCTTTTGCAATTGAAATACTCGTTCCATGTGTTTGATGAAAATCCATTGGTACGTGACATGTATATATAGAAAGTTGTTTTTCTTTTATTCCTTGCAAATATTTTTCAGGAATTGGTATGAAACCGCGGCCTGATCTTCCAAGCGGATCACCGCACTCCATTACAAGGGGATGGTGCATAAAGAGTAAATCACCGGGTGTGGATTGTGAAATGAATGTTTCAAGAACGTCATCTGTAGGGAATACAGCTAAAAATACTTTGTTTACATTTTCAGATCCGTGCATCATAAGGCCGTTAAATAAATCTACAAAATTTGCTTCGAAAAATTGTTGCCAAGGAAATTTGATAGGATCATATACGGCTGGGATAAATCGACTAAAGGCACTATCTTTTCCGTATTTTTCAATTTGGAATAAGTGATCGAGTGATTGCTCTATTTTTTTTAAGGCTGGCATGTTTGATAATCCTCCTTAAGATGATTCTTGCTTTATGAGTTGTTTGTATTCTTCGTAGCAAAATAAGAAGCGGATAGGAAACAAATAAAACCTAGAATCCAGCTAATAGAAGGAGAATAGGGAAGTACATGCTGTAATAGCATTCCGCTAGAAATGAAGAAACTACTAAATACACCTAATAACATGGGATATCGTTGTAGTTTGAAGACAGATAGTAAACATCCTTTCTCCTGCATGAACTACTCATAAAAGCTCGATTGCTGAAACTTTATCACATACATTGTATATTAGTCTTAATTTTCTGTATATAACTTTTAAGAAAAATGGTGATACAATATATGAATGATAAGAGAAGAGAGGATGAAGATTAACATATGTACGTTACTGTAACAGAAGCAGCATATAAAAAGATTATGGATACGATTCCAAGTGAAGCGAAATATATAAAGTTATTTTATGATAATGAAGGTTGCGGTTGTGTTATGAGCGGAATCATCGATTTAGTAGCTGTAGCAGAGAAAGATGAGCGCGATGTGGATATTGAATCAAGCACAATGAATTTTATCGCTGATCGTACAAAGCTTGTATTTATGGACGATAAGTTAACGGTTGATTGGCATGAAGGTGGAGGAACTTTTCAGTTGAAGAGCCCAAGCCAGTTTTATAATCCAAATATGAAATTACACGTTCGAGTATAGTAAAGGTGAGTCCAAAATGTATTTTGGACTCACTTTTTTTATTTTATAAGTCGCTATTATTGTCGATAAGTCGATATATTGAAAAAATCGCTGATATAAATGGAGTTGCGCCGATATATTCAGAAAATCGACGATATAATTTCATTTACCAAAACGTTTCATATAATAAAAAGATTTTTTCACATAATGAAATGTACATGTGATTGAATTTTCTGTATAATCTTCTTTGCGGAGGGGATACGCATGAGAAGATGGGGAATTGAGTTATTAATTTTAAGTGTTGTTATTATTTGGGGGATTAACTATACAATTGCGAAGTATGGACTTTTAGAATTTACAGCAATTGAGTTTACTGCACTTCGTATGATGGCGGCGGCACCGCTTCTGTTACTCCTTACCTTTTGTATTGAAAAGTCGGTTTATATGGAGCGAACGGATATACCTAGATTAATTATCGTTAGCGTTGTAGGTATTGTACTGTATCAAACGTTATTTATGGAAACTGTCAAATATACATCCGCTACAAATGCCTCTTTACTCATTTCTATTTCACCTATTTTTACAACTGCATTTGCGATTTTCTTGAAACAAGAAAAGTTTTCTTCTCGAAAGTTAATCGGTTCTATGACTGCCTTTGTTGGTGCAGCCTTAGTTTTAGTAGCAGGACATTCACTTACTAGTTCTTTTTATGGCAATGGAATTGGACTTATTACATCAATATGCTGGGGGCTTTATCCTGTTTTAGCAGGACCATTAATTAAAAAATATTCAGCATTACGTGTTACTGCATGGTCTGCATTAGTGGGTGCGATTCCGCTATTATTGTTAAGTGGTCCACATGTGTTTGTCATGCCATTTCACATTACTCACGGAATGACACTATTTGCTTTACTATATTCTATTTTCTTTGTAACAGTATTTGGTCTAGTAATGTGGTATGTTGGTGTTCAAAAAATTGGGGCGTCACATACGATGGTATATATGTATATAACGCCGCTTGTAGCGGTTCTATTTGCAGCTGTCTGGGCAAATGAATATGTATCGTTTCAACAAATCATCGGTGGAATTATCATTTTTGTCGGTCTATGGTTTGTGAAATCGGAGAAAGTAAAAGTTCATTCTATTGCAGGGGAACCTATATCAAAATAGGAAAACAGATCACCTATGATCTGCTTTCCTATTTTTTTATTTTTGGTAAGAAGATGAGAAACAAGATAGCAGTAATAAGTGGAATTAAGTTTAAAAATGGAATACGGAAGAGTGTAATAAGAATAATACCTGGAAGAAGAACACCGAGGACAGCGTAAAAAATGCTATGATTTTTCGTGTACCAATACAATGAAAGTCCAATAAGTGCAGGGATAATGAGGTGAATGAGAGCCATTAAAAAATAAATCATTAGACGCCCCCTTTATTTGTGTGCTTATTACATCATATCCGTATGTTCATAGATTGATATCATTTTTTTCATAAATGGACGAAAAAAGTTTGAAAAACCGTCACAAAATATGAGAATATGATGTTTGAAATCTTGTATAATATTATTTTCTAAAAACATTTAAACAACATAAACATACTGTTTATGTTGTTTTTAATTTGAATGAAATGAATGTAAGGAATATGAATTTGAAAGAAATTTTTTGTTGGATAGATAAGAACGAATGAAGAGAGGTACAGCATGATTAGTATGTCACTAAGATCATTTAAAATCCAATCGTATTATATACTAGGTATTTTGTTACTAGGTTGGATGTTAACACCGTTTTCAGCACACTTTTTAGGCGCTGGAATTGGGCTTATTGTAAGTATGTATTGCGTTTGGCTTTTAGGCAGAAGAATTGAGAAGCTTGGAGATAGTATTGTAAAGAAGACGAAAGCACCGACACTCGGTATGTTTAACCGTTTTGCAGCTGCCATTTTGGGTGCTATTATTATGTACGAAATTGAGCACCACATGGTTATGTGGGCATTTGCAGTAGGGATTATGGGTGGTTATTTCTTAATCGTTGTGAATTTAGGTTACTATAGCATGAAAGATGAGAAAGAACTAACAAAGAGCTAAAAAAGATAAAAGACTTCTTTTTAGATGGAATAGATGATCCAGCCACGAATAGAAGCGGTCAGGGCCTTTTTTAGCCCCATACGATGTGAAACCCGAGAGATGTAGTGAGTAGGGATATAATGTATATATTCGAAGCTGTAATTTTATAATCTAGGTCACAGATGAAGAGATTAGCGTTTCACTTTATATAAGATATAGAAAGAAGCTTACGTTTTCACGTAAGCTTCTTTTTTATGTAAGTGTGTGTAACCGTTAAGCCGCATTGGGTTTTGTCGGTGAGTACGCGAAACTTTACGGTTACACGACACTTATTCATATGAGTAAAGGGTTATTCCAACAGAAAGTTTTAATTTAAGCGATTGGACCGCCTAAGTTAATAATGTCTTCAGATACGCTGTCGAACTTTTTGAAGTTAGCTTTGAATTTATTTGCAAGTTCGATTGCTTTTGCTTTGTAAGCAGCTTTATCAGCCCAAGTTTGTTCAGGCATTAACACTTCGTCAGGTACACCTGGTACGTGAAGTGGAACTTCAAGACCGAAGATGTCATGTTTAGCTGTTTCAGTTTTCGCAAGTTCACCGTTTAATGCTGCTTGAATCATTGCACGAGTGTAACCTAAGTTCATACGTTTACCAACGCCGTATTCGCCACCAGTCCAGCCAGTGTTTACTAAGAATACTTTCGCAGCGTGTTTCTCGATTTTTTCACCAAGCATTTCAGCATAGCGAGATGCATCAAGTGGTAAGAATGGTGAACCGAAGCAAGTTGAGAATGTTGCTTGCGGAGATGTAACGCCGCGCTCTGTTCCTGCTAGTTTACTAGTGTAACCACTTAAGAAATGATACATAGCTTGCTCTTTTGATAACTTACTGATTGGAGGCAATACGCCAGATGCATCAGCAGTTAAGAAAATAATTGTATTTGGGTGTCCAGCAACACTTGGCAGTACGATATTGTCGATCGCATGCATAGGGTATGCAGCACGAGTATTTTCTGTTAAAGTAGTATCGTTGTAGTCGGCGATACGTGTTTGGTCATTAATGATAACGTTTTCTAAAACAGATCCAAATGTGATTGCATCGAAAATTTGTGGTTCTTTCTCGTGAGAAAGGTTTACACATTTCGCGTAGCAACCGCCTTCAATATTGAATACACCGTTATCAGACCAACCGTGCTCATCATCACCGATTAATTTACGGTTTGGATCAGCAGATAATGTTGTTTTACCTGTTCCAGATAAACCGAAGAATAGTGCTACGTCGCCTTCTTCACCTACGTTTGCAGAGCAATGCATAGAAAGAATATCTTGTTCAGGTAGTAAGAAGTTCATAATAGAGAAGATTGATTTTTTCATTTCTCCAGCGTATTCTGTACCACCAATTAGTACGATACGTTTTTCGAATGAAACCATAATGAATGCTTCAGAGTTTGTACCGTCAACAGCTGGATCAGCTTTGAAGTTCGGTGCAGAAACAATTGTGAACCCTGACTCATGAGTTGTTAATTCTTCTTCAGTTGGACGAATGAATAATTGATGTACAAATAAATTGTGCCATGCATATTCATTAATAACTTGAATTGGTAGGCGGTAATTGCGGTCAGCGCCTGCAAATCCTTTGAAGACGAATAACTCTTCTTTTTCTTTTAAGTATTCTAAAACTTTAGTATATAATTTATTAAAATGTTCTTCAGAAATCGGTTGGTTTACAGCTCCCCAAGCAATTTTGTCAGCAACCGATGCTTCTTTCACAATAAATTTATCTTTAGGAGAACGTCCTGTATATTTTCCTGTTGAAGCAGAAACGGCACCAGTAGAAGTTAATTTCCCTTCATTTCGCATTAATACTTTTTCCACTAATTGCGGAACACTTAGTTGAATCTGTGCATTGCTTCCGTTCAATAATTCGTGTAAACCAATTTGGACATTCACAGTACTCATATTTATATACCATCCTTTTCATTTAATGAAATATTTCTCGTAATCCCCAACAAGAGTATAACACAATTATATAAATAATGTATACTATTTATTTCTTTTTGTTTGTGTGAATGCATTATTTCCCTATTAATATTTCATTTCAGGCGTATTGAGAAAAACTTTCAGGAAAATGTGAATATTAATTGACAAATGAATATCATTTCTTTAGTATAGGTTGGGACGGATACTCTCTTATCCCGAGCTGGCGGAGGGACAGGCCCGATGAAGCCCAGCAACCTCACTTGTATTGATAAATGCAGGTGAATAGGTGCTAAAACCTGTGCGAGGCTACAGGTCTCGAACGATAAGAGCGAAGGGCAAAAAGCAGTATGCAAGTAGCAAATTAAACCTTTCCTCTATGTAAAGTAGGAAAGGTTTTTCTGTATGCTTGTGTGGGAGAATAAATGTATGTCGCAGTTTGTGGCAAATTAAGGATGAGTTCCGTACAATATATACAATTACTGTAGGGAGGTTTACCACATGACAAAAAAACGTCATCTGTTCACATCTGAGTCTGTAACTGAAGGACATCCAGATAAAATTTGTGACCAAATTTCTGATTCAATTTTAGATGCGATCTTATCAAAAGACGCAAATGCACGTGTAGCTTGTGAAACAACTGTAACAACTGGTTTAGTATTGGTAGCGGGGGAAATTACGACTTCTACTTACGTAGATATTCCAAAAATCGTTCGTGAAACAATTCAAGGCATTGGTTACACACGCGCAAAATACGGATTCGATGCAGAAACTTGTGCAGTTTTAACATCTATCGATGAGCAATCTGCTGACATCGCTATGGGTGTTGACCAAGCGCTAGAAGCACGCGAAGGTCAAATGACTGACGCTGAGATTGAGGCAATTGGTGCAGGAGACCAAGGTTTAATGTTTGGTTTCGCATGTAATGAAACACAAGAGTTAATGCCACTTCCAATCTCGCTTGCTCACAAATTAGCTCGCCGTTTAACTGAAGTACGTAAAGATGATACATTATCATACTTACGTCCGGATGGAAAAACGCAAGTTACAGTTGAGTATGATGAAAATGGTAAACCAGTACGTGTTGATACTATCGTAATTTCTACACAACATCACCCAGATGTTACATGGGAAGAAATCGATCGCGACTTAAAAGAGCACGTAATTAAAGCTGTAGTACCAGCAGAATTAATGGATGGAGAAACGAAATTCTTCATTAACCCAACTGGCCGCTTCGTAATTGGTGGACCACAAGGTGATGCTGGTTTAACAGGACGTAAAATCATCGTTGATACTTACGGTGGATACGCTCGCCACGGTGGCGGTGCATTCTCTGGTAAAGATGCAACGAAAGTTGACCGTTCTGCAGCATATGCAGCTCGTTATGTTGCGAAAAACATCGTAGCAGCTGGTCTTGCTGAAAAAGCAGAAGTACAACTTGCATACGCAATCGGTGTAGCACAACCAGTATCAATTTCAGTTGATACATTCGGCACTGGTAAAGTATCTGAAGACGTACTAGTAGAGCTAGTTCGTAACAACTTCGATCTTCGCCCAGCTGGTATTATTAAAATGCTAGACTTACGTCGCCCAATTTACAAACAAACAGCAGCTTACGGCCACTTCGGACGTACTGATGTAGATCTATCATGGGAACGTACAGACAAAGCAGCAGCTTTAAAAGAGCAAGCTGGTCTATAATATATGAAAAAAAGCTTTGCGCGGTGAGCGCAAAGCTTTTTTTATTTATAATTACGTTGGAATAAAGCGAAGAGTTCAATGTCATGCCAATTGCCATTGCGGAATATAGCTTCTTTACAAGTTCCTTCATGTTGAAAACCGAGTGATTTATATAATTTAATTGCTCTATCGTTAAAAGAAAATACTCGTAAAGAAAGGCGATGTAAATTTAATTCTAAAAATGCATAATCCAATAATAAGGTGAAAGCTTCCTTCCCATAACCTTGCCCCCAGTAATCCTTGTTACCAATATCAATAATACATTCAGCGTTTCGGTTATACGAATCAATATGAATTAAAGAAGTAATACCAATTGAAAGATGCGTAGATTTTTCTTCAATGATATAGCTCTTAGAGTCCGAAGAATGAATAAATTGCTGGCAAAGTTTTTCTGTGTCTTGAAGGGAATATTTATCAAGAGTGAGCGTAGTTGAACTCATAACGTCTATATCATTATGCCATTTATAATATGTTAGAATATCATCTTCGGAAAACTTTCGTAACTGGATACGGTTTGATTCAAACAATGTAAGTCCTCCTTTTGTATTTCCTTTTCACATGATTTACAAAGGATTGATTTCTTCTGGAACATATGTAATCAACCTTTCAGTTGACGTGCTTTACCTGCGCAAAAGGCACTACTTAGTAAAAATAGTGTCGCGAATATAATGCTTACTAATGTAGCGTATGGAATTGCGCCTTTTAAGGAAAAGCCGACAGTGATTGAAGCGATGAATAAGAGGATAAATGTTGTTGTTAATTTTTTATAAAGTTCCATACTATGTAGACCTCCAATTTATTTTTTAGTACAAGTTTTAAAATTGAATTCTATTATGTAGAAAATATAAAGAGTAGCTAAAGAAGTGTAGTCTAGGAGTATAAGAAAGGACACTTTCCTTTTTGTGGGTTAGTATACTTATATTGTATCATGGCGCATGATTGGCTTCATACATAATTGTGTAAAGGTATGTATGATAAAATGAAGGAAAGTCTTTAAGAAAGGAAAGATAAAAAATGAGTGTAACTGAACATAAAAAACAAGCTCCAAAAGAAGTGCGTTGCAAGATCGTGACGATTTCCGATACACGTACGGAAGAAACAGATAAGAGCGGACAACTATTACATGAATTGTTAAAAGAAGCGGGACATAAAGTAACTTCTTATGAAATTGTAAAAGATGATAAAGAAAGTATTCAGCAAGCAGTGTTAGCTGGTTATCATAAGGAAGATGTAGATGTTGTATTAACAAATGGCGGTACTGGTATTACGAAACGCGATGTCACAATTGAAGCAGTATCAGCGTTATTAGATAAAGAAATTGTTGGATTTGGTGAGCTGTTCCGTATGATTAGTTATTTAGAAGATATCGGAAGCAGCGCAATGTTAAGTAGAGCGATTGGTGGTACAATTGGGCGCAAAGTAGTCTTCTCGATGCCAGGGTCTAGCGGAGCGGTTCGCCTTGCGATGAATAAATTAATTTTACCGGAATTAGGTCATATTACATTTGAGCTGCATCGCCAATGAGTAAGTATGCTGGAATTGTATTAGCAGGTGGTATGTCGAGTAGATTCGGTGAGCCGAAAGCGTTAGCAATTTGGAAGGGAACTACTTTTGTTGAGCATATTGTGAAAGTGATGGGAAATACTTTGCAAGACATTGTAGTAATTAGCCATACTGATATAAAAGAGCGAGTAGAGCAATTCGTACAAGTACCTGTTATAGAAGATATTCCGCACTATAAAGGGAATGGACCGCTGGCCGGCATTGTATCAGGAATGGAATACATAGAAGCAGATTGGTACGCTATTATGCCTTGCGATGCACCAAACGTGTCGCATGAATGGTTTACCATTTTACTAGAGCAAACGAGCAATGAATATGATGCGGTTGTACCTATTATTAATGGAAGAAAACAACCGCTACTTGCGGCGTATCATAACCGCGTGAAAGAAAAGATTTATGCTTTACTTCAGGAAGAAAAAAGAAGTATGGGGCAGCTTTTATCACAATGTAATGTGAAGTATGTTTCTGGAGAAGATGTACAAGCGAATGCGGATTGGTTTATAAATGTAAATACGAAAGAAGAATATGTGCAGGCTCAAAAAGACCTTTCAAATGAATGAAAGGTTTTTTTGATATACAGAATTGGGGAACAATTGCTGTATAAAGGTATGTGAGTGAGTTGATTTTAAGGGGAATTCTTAAAATCATTATACAGTTAAAATACTGTATAACCATATATTAATTTTTATGGGTTTTTATTACAAGTCTGTTTAGTTATGTTTATTTTTGATATAATTAATATAGAAATAAAACAATGCTTAACCTTATGTATCATTTATTAAACTAAAATTTATGACCATGTAATAAACTCCCTTCGTTTTTTGAAGGGAGTTTTTCTATTTAAGCAAGCAACTCCGATGCGTTATGCTGAAGGACTTCTTCATATTGGTTAAGCAAGCCACGAAAGACCTCATCCCAGCTCTTTGATTTCGCAAAAGAGGAAGATTCTATTCCCATCTGCTCAAGTTTTTCTTCATTTTGTAATAAAAAATAAATGGATGATAGAAATGCATCTTCATTTTTAGGCGGACAAAGAACTCCCGTTTTTCCATCTGTAATAATATTTTTAACCCCGCCACTATTTGCACCAATAACAGGTGTACCGCATGCGAGTGATTCAAGTACGACATTTCCGAATGTTTCAGTAGCTGATGGAAACACCATTATGTTAGAACAAGCATATGCTTCAGCTAAATCCCCGCCTTGTAAATAGCCAGTAAAAGTGATATTTGTTTTCGGAACAGCTTCACGTAAACTTGTTGCTAGAGGACCGTCTCCTGCGATGAGCCAATGAATATCGTTTCGAGTATGTGCTGTTTTAACGATAAGGTGTTGCAGCGTATCAATATCTTTTTCAGGAGCAATTCGTCCAACATAGGAAAGGACATACTTCGCTGTAATATTATATTTTTTTCGGAATAGGTCTGTATTGTAAGCTGGATGAAAGAGTGTGCAATCTACACCACGTCCCCATATAGAGAGGGTCTGAAAGCCTTTATTTTTTAATTGATGTAATGTTTCAAAGGAAGGTACAAAATTTTTTTGCATATGACTATGAAACCATTTTAAATAGTTCCAAAGCATATTGGAGAGGAATTCGATTTTGTAATAACGTAAATAGGCATCGAAATCAGTATGATAAGAACCGACAACTGGGATGTTTAACTTTTTTGCATAATACAATCCACAAAGTCCCATGTTGAAAGGTGTGGCAATGTGAATAATGTCAGGTTTAAAGGAAAGTAGTTCCCGTTTAATACGCGGAGTAGGAAAAGAAAAACGACATTCTGGATATAATATTGTTAACGGGATACTTCTCATCTTATTCACATTCGCTACAAAATTATCTTCAGCTGTATGCTGAGGGGCGAAAACAGAATAGGCGATCTGTTCTTTCTGAAAATATCGTGTTAATCGCTCTAACGTTTTCGCAACCCCGTTAACTTGTGGCGTAAAAGTATCGGTAAAAATGGCGACTCTCATCATATCACTCCTTTATGTGAAAAGTGGGATGAATTGATAAAAAGAGATGATGCCAGAGCAAGTGCCAAGGCACATACCGACGAATACATCTGACGGATAGTGAAGTCCTAAATAAATACGTGAAATACCGACGCATAATGCTAACGGTAATAGGAAAGCAAGTAAGCTTGGATTATAGCAAATAAATGGAATGAAGACAGAGAAAACGGCTGTTGTATGACCAGACGGGAAAGAGTGGTCTTTTAATGGATGGACTGGATATTTTGCATCCTGAATTGTTAAATAAGGACGTTTTCGTGGATACCATCTTTTTAATATTTGTACAGGAATATGGCTAATTGCTAAAGAAATAGCAGTTGCAATTGCTGCTTGATGTAAAGTACCTTTTGCAAAAATTAAAAAGAAAAGTGTGAGTGCGATGGAGAAAGTCGCGCCACCGATATGAGTAATATTGCTGAAAAAGATATTTAATGTTTTTTGATCAAAGTAGCGATTAATTCCTTTAAAAATGTAACATTCTATTTTATATAATCCACTGACCTTCATGAAAATTCTCCTCCCTCGTTTACATATATATGGAGATATTAGCTTTTATTTTAATAAGATTTTGTTGAGGGAGTAATAATGTTTTGTAAAGAAAAAGTTAGATTTTATATAAAAAAAGCTGCCAATCTTATGGCAGCGGAAATTTACTTCTGTAATGATTTATAATATTGACCTTTTTCAACGTATTGCGTGCGAATACGCTCCATATCTTTACGGTCTTCTGCTGTTAATTCACGAATGACTTTCGCGGGACGACCGAAAGCTAACGTGTTTGGTGGAATTTTCTTTCCTTGTGAAACGAGGCTTCCAGCGCCGATAAAAGCTCCTTCGCCAATTTCAGCACCATCTAATATAATGGATCCCATTCCAATTAAAGCATCTTTTTTAATATGACAACTATGTAAAATAACTTGATGCCCAACTGTAACATCATCTTCTAAGATAAGAGGATACTGAGGGCTTTGGTGGAGTGTACATTGGTCTTGTACATTTACTCGGTCTCCAATGATCGTTGGTGACACATCACCACGGATGACTGTATTAAACCAAATACTTGATTCCTCGCCAACGTAAACATCGCCTGTAATCGTAACATAGTCAGCGATAAAAGCACTACTCGCAATTTTCGGTTTTTTTTCTTTGTAAGGATATATCATGTAAAGTCTTCCTTTCCTAGAGACTAGTTTTAGTGTATCAAATTATGAGAAAGAGTGAAATGGAGGAGAGCCGTATGTGGAATTATGAAGCGGAGGAAGCAAAGGCTGTCATTGTTATTGTGCACGGCGCAATGGAATATCACGGACGTTACGAAGCCGTTGCGGAAATGTGGAATCATATCGGCTACCACGTCGTGATGGGGGATCTTCCGTCACATGGAACGACTTCAAGAAATAGAGGACATATTGATTCATTTGATGAATACATAGAGGAAGTTAAACTATGGGTGAAAGAAGCAAGGAAGTATAGGTTACCTATTTTTCTATTCGGTCATAGTATGGGTGGTCTTATTGTCATTCGTATGATGCAAGAAACGAAGAGAGAAGATGTAGAGGGTATTATTTTGAGTTCGCCTTGTTTAGGGGTAGTGACTGGACCCTCTGCTCCGCTTCAATTTGCTTCAAAAATATTAAATGTTGTGGCTCCAAAATTGCAATTTGCAACGAATCTTACGGTGGAAATGTCAACACGTAACCACGAGGTGAGAGATGCAATGGAGAATGATTCTTTGTTCTTGCGCAAAGTATCAGTACGTTGGTATAGTGAATTGATTAAGTCTATCGAAATTGCTCATAAAAAAATAGATGATTTTCCAGATGTTCCGCTCTTGCTAATGCAAGCTTGTGAGGATAAACTTGTAGATAAAACACGTGTCCGCACTTGGTTTGATAATGTTAAAATAAGTGATAAGGCTTTTAAAGAATGGCCGAATTGTTATCACGAGTTATTAAATGAGTATGAGCGTGATGAAATTTTGAGTTATATTCAGTCATTTACTGAAATGCATGTCAATAATATAGTAAAAACAAACAAATAAATCATTATTTGTACATTTAATAGAGGAGATGAAGGAAGAAGTGAACGTACCGAGTAATCCCATAACGCTCATGGCGAAAGTATACCGTGATGTGTTTCCGGTTGTACACCATGAGCTAGCGATGTGGAAAGAGCGTGCCTACCATATTCCGAATGATGAGCTTCATAGTCAGGCAATCGCAAGTATTGAGCATAAAACGTTTCATTGTGAGGGCGGTGGCATTTTAGCTCTGCTAGCAAATGAACACCGAGAAGAATGTATTCGTTTTATCGTAGCGTATCAAACGATCAGCGACTATTTAGATAATTTATGTGATCGCAGTACATCACTTGATCCAAATGATTTTGCCGCACTGCATGAATCGATGTTAATGGCATTATCACCTGAAGTAGAAGGTGGCGGTAATTATTATCGTTATCGTGATGATCAAGATGATGGTGGTTATTTAGATGAACTTGTTGAAACATGCCAAGATGTTTTAAAGAAAACGAAGCACTATGACAAAATTGCTCCTGTTCTTCATGAACTTGCTTGTTATTATTGTGATTTGCAAATTCATAAACACGTGAAGTTAGAAGAAAGAGAGCCGCGCCTGAAAAATTGGTTTGAAGCACATAAAGAAAACTTACCTGAGATGAGTTGGTTTGAATTTTCAGCATGTGCCGGTTCTACACTTGGAATTTTCTGTCTTGTAGCATATGCATTTCATGATGAGTTACATGATGAAGATATTGCGAAAATTAGACAAGGGTACTTCCCTTACGTACAAGGACTTCATATCTTACTTGATTATTTCATTGATCAAGAAGAAGACCGTATAGGCGGAGATTTGAATTTCTGTAGTTATTATGAAAACGAGCAAGCGATATTAGATCGGATGAAACACTTTGTAGAAGAAGCGGAGAAGAGCATTGGTGATTTGCCTCATGCGAAGTTTCATCGCCTTATAAGCCGAGGGTTACTTGGTATTTATTTATCAGATCAAAAAGTATCAGCACAAAAGAATATGCACAAAATGGCACGGCGCATTGTAAAGTACGGAGGCCTCACTTCACGATTCTTCTATTGGAACGGGAAGATGTACCGAAAGAAAACAGCGCAGTGATGAAGAAAACCACTCATGTAGAGTGGTTTTTTGTTATAATATGGTAAAGGTGGTGGTGGAAATGAAGCGATTGTTTCAAAAGCTATATGACAATATTGAAGTAACATTACTTGTGCTACTTTCCATTTCATTTGTAACTGGAATGTATATGATGATGAATAAAACCGGCGGTCCTACAACGATGGATTATGTAGCTCAAATTATCATTGCATTGATTATTATAGTAGATATTGTTTTTTTAATAAGTGGTAGAAAAAAAGAGAACAGTAAATAAAAAGCATTTGTACACGATGGTACAAATGCTTTTTCATTATGATCGTATTTTTAAAAATACATATATAAGAAGTTCAATTGCAAAAATAACTAAAACAGATAGTCCAAATAAAGGCATGACAGCGCCTAGTATCACCATCATGATAAAGAAAACGAATATACTTTTCTTATCTCTTTGTTTTGGAGGTGCGGCTAATTTTTCTTTCGGCTTTCTTGCTAACCACATTTTTATTCCGTAATAAATGAGAAGTAGTAGAGATAATGTCGTTAGTAAGCATAATATTTTATTTGGCCATCCGAATAAATGTCCTTCATGAAGCGGGATACCGTAAGTGAACCATTGTGCAAGTAATCCATAATCACGATAGTCCGTTTTTGAAATGAGCTCCCCGCTATATTGGTCAAAGTAAGCTGTTATCTCTTCATTTGGTGCAACATGCATACCTGTAATACCAGAACCGCTCGATTTCGAAACAGTGAATACACCTTTCGGATCAGCTGGTAGTGAAATAACATATGGCTTCTTTATTTCAATTCCTTTTTGTAATTCATCGACAGAAATTGCTTTCGGTTCATTT
>NZ_JAKUEU010000034.1:0-51903 GCF_022663075.1 Bacillus cereus group sp. BfR-BA-01441 | reverse complement strand
GGAAGTACTGGACCTACCGGAAGTACTGGACCTACCGGAAGTACTGGACCTACCGGAAGTACTGGGTCAATAGTTACAACAAACTCTATGTTCGCTAATAATACATTAGGTGGTCCCATCTCTGTGATATTAGGTGGAACTAATATTCCTCTTTCTAATAACCAAAGCCTCGGTAATTTTACAGTTAACGCCTCAAACGATATATTTACAATTCCTGTAACCGGAAGATATTATTTAACCTATCAAGTTAATACGACAACTGCTCTACTCGCTGGAACAAGACTACTATTAAACGCTTCTACTCCACTTCCTGGTTCTATTTTTTCTCCCGCTATATCAACTTCAAATTATAATAATAATTTAATTACTAATTTAATTGCCGGTAATACAATTTCACTTCAATTATTCGGCGTATTATCCATCGTTAATTTGGTTGGAGGTGGTTCAACAGGTGCCTCTCTAACAATTATACGAATCGATTAAAAAATGATTCATTCTTTTTCTAATAAACATTATTAAATACTAAGTCTGTCATAACAAAAATTTCCCAATTATTTCATAAAAGTGATGACGCATTAAAGAACAAATTGCACTATATTCATAGTAGAAACTATCTATACTAAATTTTCCGTATATATATTATCAATTTACACTGACTTCCACCGATGTTACATTAAATATGAAAACAGTTTCTCTTTTACGAACCATCTCAATACGTATTTGAGAAACATACTCCAATCCTATACGCGAGAGCAATACTATGTTGACACTCAGATGAGTGTCTTTTTTTGTGAGTGATAAAAAATAAAAACCATCTCTTATAGATGGTTTTATCTTTTGTTACTATAAATGCACACTCATGCAGTTGGATAATAAATTGTCATGCTTAATCGAGTCAAAGATTCTCCTAAATTATGATAAGAGTGTGATCTATCGGCCTTAAAACGAATTGAATCTCCACTATTTAATGTATATTGACAGTTATTCACTTCTACTGTCAATTCACCTTCAAATACCGTAATAAATTCTTCTGCGCCTTCTTTATGCCCTTCTGAACTTAATTTCCCTTCTGTTTCTATTTCTACTGTATACATTTCAAAATGTCTATCATCTTGAAAAGGAAAAGAAGGATACACTTTATATTTTCCATTGTCTTCAGACAATGCTTGAATATCTTTTCTTAAGATCACTTTCGTATCAGGCTGAGGATTGTTGATTAAAGAGGTAAAAGAAACTTTCAAGCCATTTGCAATCTTCCATATTGTTGTTAGTGTCGGGCTTGATTCGCCTCTTTCAATTTGTCCAATCATCGTTTTACTCACACCTGTTAATTGGGCAACTTTTTCCAAACTTAATTTTTCTTTTTCTCTTATAGTTTTTAAATTTTTCGCCAGTATTAGTTGAATTTCTTCCATAAAAAAACACTCCCATACTATATACAATATAACGACCATTTTGTATAATAAAAAGCATACTTTATATTGTTCTTTTTGATCATTATAACATACACAAATGATTAGGGGGTTTTCACATGCCTATATTTTCTTTTTTATTATTTGTTTTTATAAGTAGCTTCACACCCGGCCCTAACAATTTTTTAGCGATGACATACGCAAATCAACACGGATTAAAACAGAGCATGAAGTTTTGCTTTGGAGTATCTTTCGGTTTTTTCATCCTCACTTCTTTATGTAGTTTCTTTAATGTTGTACTACTTAATATCTTACCCATAATCGAATTCCCTTTAAAAATTTTAGGTGTAGCGTATATGTTATATTTAGCTATTAAAATACTTACTAGTAAAAGCAGTACGAATCCCGGTGAAAAAGATAATAAAAATTTATTCACAGTGGGGATTTCTCTTCAATTCGTTAATCCTAAAGGGATATTATTCGGACTGACTGTAGTATCGACTTTCATAATCCCTTACTACAATTCATATTCAAGTTTTATACTTTTTTCATTATTTTTAGGTGTAGTCGGTTTAATGAGTACATTTAGTTGGAGTTTATTTGGTTCAACATTCCAAAAATTATTAGTGAAACATAACCAATTATTTAACATCATTATGGCCGTTTTATTAGTTTTCAGTGCCGTTTCAATCGTTATACACTAATTCAATGCTCATTTTAGATTTTGCACTTTTTAATACCACTCTTCATCAATCAGACTACTTTATATACTAATCTATCCACATACCCTATATGTTTTAAAACTTTTAAGTGGAAACCTTCTAACAATAGGTTTCCTTCCATATCATATTAAATAAGAAGCAGGTTAAATACGGAGGTGATTTTGATTAAGACTACTCTAATTTCTCATTTTTACAATGAAGAATATTTACTTCCATGGTGGTTAATGCACCATACAAAGCTATTTGATCACGGCATTCTTATTAACCGTGGATCCACTGATCGGTCAGTTGAAATCTGTAAAATATTCGCTCCTAATTGGGAAATACGAAACTCAAAATCACTCGAATTTGATGCTTATTTAGTTGATCAAGAAGTTATGGAAATTGAAAGAGAACTTACAGGATGGAAAATGGTATTAAATACGACAGAATTCCTATGCTGTTATAATAAAGAACAATTTTTTAAATCACTTAACACTATGGGCGGCAATATGTTTTCCATAAGAATGATTATGATGATTGATGAACCGACTCATGACTACACTAATCCAAGATATAGTTCTCCGCTTGTTAAACAACGTTATCATGGCATAATAATTCACCCTAATCCAAATCAACTATATCTTAACGGTAGATTAATTCACAATAATTCGCACGGGAACTATAGAGTCGGAAGACATGGTTCGCATTATCCTTATAGCATTTACATAGAACCTGCTTTTATTTTTAAATTTTTTTATAGTCCATGGAACGATGCAATGAAAAAACGAAAATTACAAATTGGACCGACTCTTTCTCAACACAGTGTACAGCGTGGACTAGGTTCTCATCACTTAACAACAATTGAAAAATTAGAAACAAAATACAAATTCTATGCAACTTTAACTACGGACCTCCGGTTATTCCCAGAATACCAAATTATATTTCCCGACCTTTATCCTTAATGTCATGAATATTTAGTTTCCACATCCATCCGTTTTTTATTAACATACCAACTCCAACTAAATATGTTTCTCTAGTAGAAATCCGAGCTAGGACTCTCGCTGCACGCAGATTCCTCTTATTTAATATCGTATCACCAGCCTATAATCTTTCATACCATTTCATTGAGCACCTGATGTTGGATCAGAAATAAAAAATGGTAATTCATTTGGAAAATTTTAAATTTCAGATTATATACCTTCTAAAACAAAGAATTCAAATAATAGAACCTAAACTAATGTTTTAAGTTATGGCTTTATTTTTTCTTATTATTCACTTTAAAATCTTTTTATAATAATATTGAAAAATACAGTATAATATAAACTACTGTTCTTTGGGAGGGTTATAATGTCTGATAAGTATAAATTTTTCATTCTTATTGTTACCGCATCTTTTTCTTTCTTTTCCTTAATAAAAGATTTCCGAAACACTTCAAAAAGTTTTTTTTGGGGTAGTTTTGTAATTCTTACAAGCTTCATAATACTTTTAACACTCGCTTTAGATTTAAATCAAATACTCCTATATTCAACGCAAATTGCGCTTGAGATTATTACAATACCACGTAAATTATTTCTACCATCTGTCACTGAAGCCGCTATTATTTGCTAAAAAAGTATTTTAATTTTCTTATGTATGCCAAAATATATTTTGGTAAATTTGACACACATTTATATCAAACAAGCATATTTTATTGTATGGTAACTATCTAATAATACAGATTTTAAATTTTTATAAGATTTTTTTATTTTTAATTAAAAATTTACAACATTCTAAAACAGTATGCACATAATATCCTCAATTCCCTTTTTCAACATGAAACTTGTCTCAGAGCGCCTTTAAAAGCGCTCTTTATCTTTAATAAAGGTTTTATTAAAATTTAGGTTAAAAATTAATACCCTATAGTCATGATAGCTATTTACTGTTTCCAAAATAAGTTGCATTAATAATATAGAAATGAAATACCTATAAAAATTATTACTTTACTATTTCTTTAAACATGCTAGTGAGGTGATTTCGATAGATTATCAAAACAAAGATATGTTCATTAACTTTTCACTTTTAGATATTAACCGTATTATTCTCCCACATTCTCCTACTGGACCTACTGGACCTACTGGGCCTACCGGTTCTACTGGTTCTACTGGCTCTACTGGCTCCACTGGACACACTGGCTCTACCGGGACTACTGGGCCTACTGGTTCTAACGGTTCCACTGGACCTACTGGACCTACTGGCTCTACCGGTTCCACTGGGGCTACTGGGCCTACCGGTTCTACCGGTTCTACCGGTTCTACTGGTTCTACTGGTTCTACTGGTTCTACTGGTTCCACTGGTTCCACTGGACCTACCGGGACTACCGGTTCTAACGGTTCCACTGGACCTACTGGGGCTACTGGCTCTACCGGTTCCACTGGGGCTACTGGGCCTACCGGTTCTACTGGTTCTACTGGTTCTACTGGTTCCACTGGACTTACTGGCTCCACTGGACCTACCGGGGCTACTGGCTCCATTGGTTTCACCGGTTTCACTGGTTCCACTGGTTCCACCGGGCCTACTGGGGCTACTGGACATACTGGCTCTACCGGTTCCACCGGGCCTACCGGGGCGGCTAGTGTAGGATTAACAAACTATCTATATGTTTTTGATACTACTAACCAATCAATCGCAGTGGGAAGTAGTGTTACTTTTAACACAAATGGACCTATAACAGGAACTGCTCTTAGTCACATCACAGGTACTGGAAATATTATAATTAATACACTAGGAACATATGTAGCAGAGTTTCAATTACAAGCTTCTCGCGAAAACCAATTCTCCCTCGAACTAAATGGTACACCAATTCCAGGTGGGCGTTTTGGTACGGGGTCACCACATACAATCAATCAAGGTACTGCTGCTTTTACCGTAACAATTGTTCCTTCAACCTTGACTTTAATAAATAACACCTCTTCAGCAGGTACTATCACTCTCTCAAATAGTGATGGTGGCTCTTTAACAAATGTATCTGCAAGTATAAGTATTTTTCAGGTCGGATAATTAATTGGGTTAGAAAAGTGATTCATAAAATTTACAAATATAAAAAATGAGGCTTCTCTTTTCTAGAGAAACCTCATTTTTTATATTAAATTTTAAACTGACTCGTATACAAATCAAAATAAAACCCTTTATCTTCCATGAGAGATTCATGATTCCCTCTTTCTAAAATATTTCCATCTTTTATAACAAGAATTTGATCTGCTTTTTCAATTGTTTTAAGTCGATGAGCGATCACAAAACTTGTGCGACCTCTCATTAAATTATTTAGTCCTGCTTGTATTTGTAATTCTGTTCTTGTATCAATATTTGATGTCGCTTCATCGAGAATTAATATATCTGCATCTGCTAAAATTGCTCGTGCAATCGCAAGAAGTTGTTTTTGTCCTTGACTTAAATTCGATCCTTCTGAAGCAATTTCTGTTTCATATTGATTTGGCAAATGCTTAATAAAAGAATGTGCAGATGCTGCCTTAGCTGCAGTGATAACTTCTTCATCACTAGCATCTAAGCGTCCATAACGGATATTATCCATAATCGAACCAGCAAATAAATACGTATCCTGTAAAACTACTCCTATTTTACTTCGTAAAGAATTAATATCATAATCTTTTATATCTTTTCCATCAATATGAATTTGTCCTTGCTGTATATCGTAAAAGCGAGTTAACAAATTAATGATTGTTGTTTTCCCTGATCCAGTCGGACCAACTAAAGCAATTGTCTCTCCTGGCTGCGCTTTAAGACTCACTTCTTTTAAAATCGTTTTATTTTCTGCGTAGCCAAATGAAACATTCTCAAGTGCAACATGCCCTTGTAAATTTTGTACAACGAATGCGTCTTTTTTATTTTGAATTTCTGGTACCTCATCCATAATTTCAAAAACACGTTCTCCACCAGCAACTGCCGCTTGAATTGTATTCATTAAAGTCGCAAATTGACTTAGCGGTCTTGAGAATTGACGAGAATAATTAATAAAAGCCGCAATAACTCCTACTGTTGTCATTCCGTTTAAGACCATAACTGATCCAGTCCCAATGACAAGGCCCATACCTAAATTATTAATAAAGTTCATACTTGGAAAAATAAAAGCTGAAAATGTATCAGCCTTCGTAGCTGAAACTCTTAGCTGTTCATTAATTTTATTGAAATTTTGTACAGTTTCTTTTTCTTTTCCGTACAACGTTGTAACATCCGCACCTGTAATTGCTTCCTCAATAAATCCATTTAATTCACCTAAATCTTTTTGACGCTTCGCAAAGTTTTTACCACTATATGCAACTAGTTTTTTTGTAACGTAAAACATAATAGGTACTGTAATTAAAGTTACAATTGCTAAAATCCAATTTAAGGCGAACATTGCAATCGTTACACCTATAAAAGTTAATGCTGATGAAATAATTTGTACAACGCTTTGTGTCAAAGCTTGATTCAAATTATCTATATCATTTGTCACACGGCTCATTAAATCACCTTGAGAACGCACATCAAAGAACCGTAAAGAAAGCGTTTGGATTTTCTCAAAAATATCTTGTCGTATTTTTTGAATTGTTTTTAATGCAACGTTAATCATGACAAACGTTTGTAACCATGTTAAAAGTACAGTTACACCATAAATCGCGATAAGTAACATACACATTCTTGCTGTACCACTTAAATCTTTCGGTACAATATATTGATCTATAATAACTCCCATAAAATAGGGACCTAATAATCCAAGTAATGTAGTAACAACGACTAGAAATATAACAAACATAAGAGCAGCTTTTTGATAGCCCATATAGTTCCATACCCGCATTACAGTTCCTTGAGCATTTTTAGCTTTTCCCATCTTTGGGGTGTTTCGTCCACCTTTATTAGCAAATTGCCCTTGAAAATTACGCATGTTCTTCCCCACCTTCTTTATCTAAATTACCACCTTGGGAAAGATAAATTTCCTGATAAACCTCACTTTGTTCTAACAATTGTTCATGTGTACCATTGCCAACTAATTCACCATTATCTAATACAAGTATTTTATCCGCATCCATTATGGAAGAAATTTTAGACGCAATTAATAAAGTTGTTGTGCCTTTATATTTTGTTTTTAAAGCTATTTGAATAGTAGCCTCTGATTTTGCATCAACTGCTGATGTAGAATCATCTAATATGAGAATCGGTGGCTTTCTCACAAGTGCCCTTGCAATTGATACACGTTGTTTTTGTCCACCTGATAGATTTGTCGCGCCTTGTGTTAAATTATATTGATAAGATTCTTCGAGCTTATTGATAAACTCAGTCGCACAAGCTGATGCAGCTGCTACTTCCAGCTCGTCATGTGTTGCATCTTCTTTACCATAACGTAAATTTTCTTCTATACTGCCTGAGAACAACAACGCCTTCTGAGGTACAAACCCTATTGAAGCACGGAGTTTTTGCAAATCATATTTTTTAACATCTATTCCATCTATACATATTTCACCATGATCCACATCATATAGACGTGGTAACAGTTTCGCTAAGGTAGATTTACCACTTCCAGTTGATCCAATAATCCCTACTTTTTCACCTTTTTGTATGCTAAACGAAATATCTTTTAAAACGTATTCATTATTTTTCGTATAGCTATAACTAACATTTTTAAATTCGATATTTCCTTCAATTTTCTCAGGTTCGATCGCATTCGCTTCGCTTATAATATCAACCTCGGTATTTAACACTTGCTGTACACGATCCGCAGATGGAAAAGCTCGCGCAATTTGAATAAATACCATGCTAATCGACATAAGTGACATTAAAATGATATTCAAGTAATTAATAAATGCCAAAATCGCTCCTACTTGAAGCGTTCCATCGAATACTTTTTCTCCACCAATCCATAATGTTGCGACAATCCCGCCACTTACAACTAGCATAATGATTGGCATCATTAAAGAAATAAGTTGCACAGCTCGAATATTTATCTTCGTTAAATTTGTATTTACATTTCCAAATTGAGCGATTTCGTATTTTTGTCTTACATACGCTTTTATAACACGCACACCAGATAAATTTTCTTGTAGCTTTGTATTCACTTTGTCTAATGCCTCTTGCACCTTTTTAAATGTACCACTTGCTTTACTTGCAATTAAAATAATCGCAAGTAATAAAATCGGAACAACTACAAGTAATATTGGAAATAACTCTCGCGCTGTTACAAAAACAATAATTATACTTCCGATAAATAACAGTGGACCACGAACGAGAACACGTAATGTCATCGTCATTGCCGATTGAATGGAAGTGATATCATTTGTCACGATCGTTAATAATTTACCTGTTCCAAATGAGTCCCGATTATTACTAGAAAATGTTTCTATTTTCGCAAACACATCTTTTCGTATGTCTGTAGCGAAATTAACAGCTGCTTTTGTAGAATACATCATACACCCAAGCCCTCCAACTAAACCGAGTGCTGCTGCTCCTATCATAAGAAGCCCCATTTTTATTACATAATTTAAATCCCGATTTGCAATCCCAACATCAATGATATGTTGCATAATAGTCGGTTGAATTAAGTCCATCGCAACCTCAAGTACCATAAATAGCGGCCCAATAATAGCGAAGAACATGTATGGTTTTAAATACTGTAATAACTTACGAAATGATTTCATACATAATCTCCTTTTTCCATGAAATTACCACTGAATAATTCATATCCTTCCTTATTTAAGCTATATATTTTGTAATTTCTTTATTACTTCTATTATATTATGTAAATTAATATTTAACATTATTAAATGATAAGTATTAATGACTTTCTAGTCAATAAATGTGCTTTATATTATATAAATACAAAAACCGCATTCTTAATGAAAAGAATACGGTTTTTCATCTATATTTCTTCAATTGTAAAATGTAAAAACTCAGTCTCAAATCCCTTATTTTTAGAAGGACTACACGTGTAAAAACCTATTTTAACAGGCTCCTTCCCTATATCCTCCATTAAATGAGCGATTCTTATTTGTTCCCATTGATGACCCTTTTTCACATATATTGTATAATCACCGCTTTTTCGAATAATTCGAAAACGAAGTTGTTGCTTAGCTGCTTCAGTTGGATAATCTTGCGTTGACCAGTCAGAATATCCATTATTCGTTACGACAGCACCTAAGTGAGATGGCCCTTCAGGGATATATTCTAAAGATGTTTTTAGCCAACAGTTCTCCGAAATCATAACAAAAAGACCTGCTTGATCGAATTTTGAATTTGGATTCATACGTAACTGAACTTCAGCTTGAAAGTCTGTCATCATCTCATTATAAAATACATGACCATTCATTACTTCAAAACCATAATGTGTTTTAAGCCAAAAATCAGTTTCTGCTTTCGAACGGACAATAAACGCATGATTATCATTAATTTTATAGTATTCAGGTACATTCATTATAGTGAGTTGCTCAATATGTTCTGGTATATACGATATATTCATAGCTCCTCCATAATAAAGCATTTATATAGACATTTAAAACTCCGCTAATACTGGGAATTTATAACCTTTAAAATCTAACTCTTTATCACTTCGAACCATTAAATACTTGCTAGACTGTACTTCTGTAAACTGTACATCCTCAACCCCTAATTGATCCGGAGAAAAATAAAATTCGATTTCCGTAAACCTTTCATTGATTTCTCCACATAATTCATCTAAAACCGGAAGTACTGGCGCAAATACTCCAAATAATTTCAACTTTTCATTTTCTACTTCATAAACGATTAGAGCATCTAGTTTCTCTGAATAATACAATTTCTCATTCCATTCCGAATCATACATATTCAAATAAAATGAAGGATGGAAGTTTAAAGTTGAAAAACTATTTGAAAGTCTTTGGCTACTATCAATAGTTTCATGTATTAACTGTCTATTCTCTATATTATAGTAATCTAACTTTTTAAGTAGTGAATCGTTATTATTAATATTTTTATCATATGGTATAGTCATCAAATATTCCTGCACAACTTTAAATCCAAATGCTGTATATAGTTCAGGGTTTTCCGTAAACAATAATGCACATTCACATTTCTTATCGATTTCTTCTATCATTTTACCCATTAATTGTGTCATTAACCCTTGTCTACGAAAATTAGGGTGTGTCATTACTGATTGAATACCCGCTGCATTTATTTTTTCACCATTAATTAATAATGGGAGTGAAAATGCCGCAACATTTGCAATCACTTTATCTTCTTGTAAAAATGATAAAGCTTTATATGTATCATCCCAATATCCTTTATCCGAAAAATCATTCAATGTTTGAGTTGTAATTCCAAACACTTCTTCAAATAAAGGAAATAACTGCTCTCTTTTCGGTTCTTCTATTAGAAGACTTGCCAATTTTTCAACATTCCCCATGTTGTACCTCCAAATGTTAAATTCCATTAAATTAGATATACTTATATGACCTACTCTTAAAAATAGAGGTCTTACCAATCAATATACTATCACAAAACATAAAAAAAAAGTCTAATTAATTTTATGTTTTGACTATTTGAAAATAAGTCGAATAAAACGATATTAAGATTTCTGGATATTAATTAGTTTATTATACAAAAATAGCGCTTTCTAATTAGCTTTTACTAATAGAAATACACTATTTATAATAAAATATTTTTAGTCTTTTATTCCTTCAAGTCTTTCCTTCGTATTAATTTCTTCTCCACTTATACGCTTTTCAAAAGACTTTCTCCAACTACATGAAAGTGCATTTACTTCTAATATCCTTTTTACCCCTTCAATATTTTGTTTTTCCTTATGCATGATACGATTAGCAAACGCTACTGAAACACCTTTTGGATCAGACTGTAGTTTTTTTAAGGTATCGACTGATGATACCCATCCTTCTTTTAATACACGAAAATAAAATCCTGTATATCCTGTTTCTTGAAAATATAGTGGTAACTTTGGAATATTATATTTTTTTGCTAATTTAAAACAAGGTTGCCTTGGTTGTGTTACCTGTACGATTGCCTGTCCTAGCTCAAACGTATCACCAATACAAACATCCTCTTCGCGCATACTACTAACTGTTATATTTTCTCCGAAAGCCCCATATACAAAATCTTGATTCAATTCTTTTTCCCAATATGGATAGTGATCACCAGTATAAACACAAACTGCTTTATCTACTCCTCCATGATGAACTAAGTCAGCTTGTCCATCCCCATTAAATTTTACAAAGGATAAATATACCGGTTCCTTTACTTGTTTCTTATTTATGCCTGTATGAATTACTTTTCCGCCGTATGTAACCTCTTTTGGTAATCCTATATTTAAAGATAATAATTGATATTCATTAGCCATTCTATTTCCTCCTTTAAAGGTGTTACATGTATTTTCTCTCGATTAATTTTTACAACCCTCTCTGTTACATAAAGATGATTATAAAACCTCTAAAATCATTGTTCAATTCAATTATTTATATAATAATGATAGGTATAACCTATCATTATACTTGAGGTGATTCCAATCGAATTACGACAACTTGAATACTTTTTAGCTGTTTCAAAAGAATTACATTTCACAAAAGCGGCTGAAAAATTAAATATTTCACAGCCTTCACTAAGTCAACAAATACGTGCATTAGAGCATGAAGTAGGAATGCCACTTTTCGATCGAATTGGTAAAAAAATATCATTAACTGAAGCAGGGAAGATTTTATTATCACATAGTAAAACCATTTTTCATGAAGTCGAACAAGCTCGTTCAGCTATTCAAGACCTAAACGGATTACAGCAAGGTTCCTTAACAATAGGGGCTTTGTTAACCGTCGTAAATTATTTACTACCACCAGCTATTTTAAATTTTAATAATTTATATCCTAATATAGAGCTTTCTGTATTAGGGCTTCGTACAGGAGATATTCGTGAAAAATTATTACAAAACGAACTAGATATTGGAATTACATTTCTCCCGGTGCAAGATAAAGAGATTATCTCCATCCCTCTATACAAAAGCGATCTTACATTGGTCGTGCCCACTGGTCATCGATTAGCTGAACGTAATCATGTATCTATTGCTGAATTACAGAACTACCCTTTAATTCTTTTACCTAAAAATTTCTTTTTAACCGAACTAATTACATCTCATTGTCAAAAGTTAAACTTTAAACCAAGGCCAATTTTAGAAATTAGTACGATGGAATCTTTAATCCAAATGGTTTCCAAAGAAATGGGAATTACAGTGTTACCCAAACCATATATAGACTTTTTACAAAATAAAAACATTCAAGCTATTAAAATAGAAAACCCTACTCCAATAATTGAAATAGGGCTAATTTATAGAAAAGATAAATATATGTGTGCTGCAACTCGAGAATTTATTGAGCAACTAAAAATCACAGTACGTTCTTTCCAAAACTAAACAAAAGAGATTATCCTATGAAACCGTTTCACAACAATTTAGTAGAATAATCTCTTTTCAAAACAAAGTAAACATTATATTTAACTCTTATAAACTTTAATGTACCTTTTTAGATATTGGAATATATTTAGTAAAATATGCACCAACTAGCAATAATACAATTGAAAATAACCAAGTAAAAGCACCGCCAAAATGAAACCAATATGCAAACATATTTAAGATTGCAAGTGAAAAGAAGCAAATAGAAGTTACCGCACTTTTCAATCCTTTTATCCCAGACTTTTTTCTCTTTTGATAAGCAATATACATCGCAATGACAAGAAAAAAGATAAGAACAAATGGTAACATAACTTTCAGCATTGGTAATCCCTCCAGTGTAAATGCACTCTTTACATCACCATCTTATCCCATTTATCTTTTAGGTATCAATTCATTCTTATCTTCCTTCCAAAAGTCAGTATAAGTTTTATTTTTAAAGTTCACGTTCACCTCAGAAAACGGCATACTTCCTCCAACTTTCAATGAATACCAGTCGTTTAAAAGTGGTGATCCGAAACAAATCTTCATTGTACGATCATGTAAATCGAATAATACAGAATGTAAAGTTCCAAACCATTCTTCATAGTTATGCACAGTAAGTCCAGCAGGATATTCTTCTTCTACTAACTTTTTTAAAGACTCTATGCTTACTTGTTCACATCTATTTAAATGCTCATGTAAAAGGTAATATCTCTTTGTTGATTGTTCTAATTTCCTATTATTTAATTTCTGAATTGATGAACTAACTGCATGGTTTGTTGATACAATAAAAGCTTGTTTTTCATCATCAATCGTTATTGTGGATTTATGACCGTCCAATATTTCAATATATGCTGCATTTAAAGGATCAGCTATTATTAAATTAATATTACTAGCAATTGGGATTTCTTCTATTAGTAACTTAGCTTCCTGCACATTTTTACATTTCTCCAACAACAATCGAATTACCGCAAAACATTGTAAACCACTCACCATTGGCTTTCTTAAACCTGCAATATTTCCTACTGGTTGACCACATGCTGAAAATGTAACAGCTAATCCATGCTCGTTAACCCCTTCCGTTCGGCCAAAATATTGAGTAGAAAAGCCACTATGTGCATACGCACCTTCAACATGAGTTGAACAAAAACGCATATCATCTATTACTGGTGACAAATCATAATTCCTTAATACATATGTGTGCTCTAAATCGGTCTTTTTAGGTAATACTGCACAATGACTACAACCTGCTTTCAATAGTGTTTGATAGTAATACATCATATTTTTTGAAGGAATTTTTAACACTTCACAAAACCCCTCAATTTCTTCATTTATGCCTGGACAATGTTTGTTTAGTATATTTCTCGATTCTGTCCAATGGTTATTAGATATTACATTTTCTTCGTGTATAAATTGCGGGATGAGATACGGATTTTGTTTCACGAATTCCCCTTGTTGCTTTCCAATCTCATAATAACTTCCTTTTAATGATGAAAAATACCCCTTTACTTGATACATCAAACTCCCCCTCACATTGGATATATCCATATCGTACCAAATGGATTTCATTCATCCTTGATGTTTTTTACTATCTTTCTTTAACACCATCCCATTTTAATATCTCCACTAATAATTATTTACTAGACAATTAAAGTTTTGTTAATATTGCTGTAATAGCTTTATTTCAAAATAAAGTAGTTTGGATATCAAATGAGCAAAATACTTTGTTAAACCCACTTATAAGCAATCATCTAATTCATGAAATCAAAAAACTTATTTATCAAAATAAAAGGAGAATTTATGTATGAGTAGTTGCAAACCAATTGATAAATTAACTATTGAGGACCTAAAACAAAACCCCATTTGGGAATGGGCAATAGATGAAGAGGAAAACGAAGAACATGACGAAACATGGGTAAAACCAGCGACAACTACTAATTTTACAGAAGAATTAAACGGTTCAATCGTACTAGGCGAATTATTCTTACATAATGGTGAAAAATTCCCTATGATGTGTGAAATTGATATTGAAGGTGACGAGGCCGTAATTCGTTCTGTTGTTTATTATAAGGAAGCAAAAAATGAGTATATTGCTATAGAAGATATTGTGAAAACGGTCGAAATGCCGTTATCGATTATTATTAATCTTACAATTCATGCAGAATCCAAAACCTTACGCTTCACTGCACATAAAGTAGACATTTATAAAAATTCAATAACGACTAATTTTAATTAAAGTCGGCCGAAATAAAGAAAACAATTATGAAATACAAACTGGGGAGTCATTAACGATTCCCCAGTTTTTTAAACTATATTAAAGTATCCCCTTTTCCACTAAAGTCTCTGCAATTTGAACTGAATTCCAAGCCGCACCTTTTAATAGGTTATCGGAAACAATCCAGAGGTGGAATCCGTTTGGCGTATCAGGATCTTTACGTATTCTTCCGACAAATGTATCTATTTTCCCTTCTGCATATAATGGCATTGGATACAGCTGTTCACTAGGGTTATCCTGCAAAATAACACCTGGTGCATCCATTAGTATTCCCTTGATTTCCGCAACGCTTGCTTCTTTTTCCAGTTCTATATAAACCGATTCTGAATGCCCCGATACAACTGGAACACGTACACAAGTAGCTGCCATTTTCAAGTTTTCATCTTCTAATATTTTCTTCGTTTCTTGAATCATTTTGACTTCTTCAAAAGTAAAATCATTGTCTGTAAATATATCTACTTGAGGCAGTACATTAAATGCTATTGGATAATGTTTTTTATCTTTTTTCACCGGTAATATATCACTCTTCACTTCTTCACCTGCAAGTATAGACTTAGCCTGCTCTCGTAATTCATGAATCGCATGAATGCCAGAACCCGATACAGCTTGATATGTTGAAACGATAATTCTTTCTAAACCAAATGATTTTCGAATCGGCTGAAGTGCTGTTACCATCTGTAGTGCTGAACAATTTGGAACTGCAATGATACCTTTATGCTGTTTTAAAGTGTGCGCATTCACTTCCGGAACAACGAGCGGTACACCTTGTGCCATTCGGTACTCACTTGTGTTATCAATTACAATCGCACCACTAGAAACTGCATGAGTTACAAATTGTCTAGATACTTCTCCCCCAGCGCTAAAAAAGGCAATATCTACACCTTCAAAGCTAGTTGTTTTTGCCTCTTGTATAATTATCTCTCGTCCTTTGAATCTTACTTTCTTACCAGCGGATCGTTTTGACGAAAGCAATGTAACTTCAACTATATTAAACTTCATTTCATTCTCTAACAGTTCAATAATTTTTTGCCCTACCGCACCTGTAGCCCCAACAACAGCTACATGATAGCCCTTTTTGATCATCTTTTCTCCTCCAATATCACCTGAATGAATATTTCTACAATTTCATTTTATACAGAATTTAATCATTTGGAAAATTAAAATACATGATATAATCATTCACAAATCATGATAATAAAAGAGGGATCGCTTATGGAAATGAGACATGTTAAAACATTTTGCGCCATTGTGAAGTATGGTAATTTTTCTAAAGCTGCGCACGCGCTAGGTTATGCGCAATCTACTGTTACAGCACATATGAAAGCTTTAGAGAACGATTTACATATTCCTCTTTTCGATCGGTTAGGGAAAAAAGTGCTACTTACAAAAGCCGGTCATCAATTTCATCCTTATGCATTAGAATTACTTTCAATATATGAAAAAGCGCAAGAAATCCCCCAAAATACAGATTATTTAGAAGGTACATTAAGTATTACATCTAATGAATCATTAGCGGTATACCGATTACCACAATTATTACGTACTTACAAACAGAAAAATCCGAAAGTAAATATCGTACTTGAAACGAACACAAATGAACAAGCATTACAAAAATTACGTGAAGGAGAAACAGACGTTGTCTTCATAATTGGAGAAAGTATAGAACATAATGATTTTATTACGCGTACTTTTAGTAATGAAACATTTGGATGGATTTTACCAGCTTATTCCGCTGCACATACAAATCCATTCCAGTTATTACAGGAAACCCAGTTCATTTTTACAGAACAAAGCTGCGGCTATAGGACAATGGTAGATCGTTTTTTACGTCAAAGCGGAAATATTCCAGCTAAAACATTTGAAACTTCCAATGTTGAAGTCATTAAACAATCCGTCATGTGTGAGTTAGGCATTTCAATTCTTCCTTATATCGTTGTACAGGAAAGTTGTCAAAAAGAACAACTATGTTTTCAGCCTATCGAAACTCCATCCGTTATTCAAAGTCATGTAATCTATCATAAATCCAGATGGATTTCCCCGGTGTTACAGTCGTTTCTTTCCTTACTTGAACGAGATTAAGATATTAAGAAGTACATTTAAAAAGAGTAATTGCCTAATAAGCAATTACTCTCTTACATTAATTAGTATATTATTTATTAGTCTGTCCGCCACCTGCAATTAATTTACTACCTGAATATGTACCTTTGTTCATAAACACTTGATTAATTAATTCTTTTTGCTCAGCTTCCGACATTACTCCTTTTCCTTCTCCTAAATTCCCACTTTGTAATTTCCAAATCTTATTGTGATCCCCATCAACCTTTTCATATTTTCCTTGTTTCCATCGTTCTAAAATTTCTACATATGTACTTCCCTGCACAAGATCATTACTCTTTACAATATCAATTAAGCTTTCAATCCGCTCTTGTGTAATAAAAATATAGCCCCACTTTTGATCAGCTTTCGCTTTTTGATGTGCCATTTCATGTAATGCTGTCTGTATGTTCTCATCTGTCCATTTAAAATTTTTATTAAAACCACTATTTGGCAATGAATAATTGCCATTTTCTAAAAGCTTTGCATCTTCTGCTTTTACGTTACTATCAGCTAATACTTCTACTGCTGGAGCAGCTGGTGATGCCTTTTTCGCAGCTGGTTTACTATTATTTAAATAATGCAGCATACCATATGTTAAACCTACTCCGATTACCGCCATACCAGCTATAACACCTATTATTTTCAAAAATGTTTTCATCTCGCTTGTTTCCTCCCAAATATCTCTGTTCTGACTACCTAATTATTTCTTATATAAAAACTGTTACTTCATTCAAAATATCGCATCGCATCCCCTATCATATTATTTATATATACTTCCTCATATTGTATTTCTTTTTCTTTAAAATTGAAAGATTATTCTGTTAAATAATGAAAATATTCTACAAATTTTTCCTTTATATTTATAAAGAAACAAAAAAAACAACGAGCGCGTTCTACAACACTCGTTGTTTTTACTTTATGCACGATTTTCTTCTAACCACTTCGTAATAGCATCTAACCTCGAAACATCAAAACGTCTTTCTTCACACACATTCAAATTTTTTGAGTTTCTCACTATTTCTAATTCATTATTTCTTACACTTTTCGCCTCAATTAATTTACAATACCCATCTGTAACAGTATTTAAATTTTCATAATAACGCTGAAACGATTTTGATATATGTAAATGTTTTTTAAAGTTTCTTCTTCTTTTCGTCTCATCAGATACTTTCCGCTTTCTAAGTTCTTCATCGTTCGTATATAAATAAAAATATTGATCCGGAAAACCAATTTCCCTATTTATCATCTTTTCTTTATAAAAATTTTCTATTAAAGATAATGGCTGATTAAATATATCAAAATGAAAGCACCAATTATAACTAAGTGGTTGATATATATCCCCATCGAGTATTACTAATTCATATTGCTCTGACTTCTGAACAGCTATATTCCAGCGCTCAACTTGTTTTTCAAAATACCATGTTCTATGTTCATTTTTTGGCCTTTCAAATAAAGAATTCACTTCAGGTATTATATAAGCACCATAATTCTTTTCTAATTCACGGCACGTGGTACTTTTACCAACAGCGCTTGCTCCCTCAAATGCTATTATCCCCATAGTTTCCCCCTCTTTCATTAACTAAAATTTCGTTGTTTCGCTTTTCTTCCCCATAACTTTCTCCATAAAACAATTGAAGCGATAGTGAGCATGATTGTTGTAATGATACTACCTTCAATTCCGAACGTGCCTCCATGAAGGAATTCCGATCCAGTTGTTACAGGTTTAAAAAGTGGTGTAGAATACATTGTCATTCCACTAACTGCAAAACCAAATACGTTATATTGTGCCCAATTCCAAATGGAATGCCATGCGCATATCCCCCAAAGACTACTATCTTTCAAAACGTAAAAAGCTGCAAACACACCAACTAATATTATATTCGATATTGAAAGAATTGTAATACCTGGATTTAGTAAATGAAGAAAACCAAATAAAAATGAAGTTACAACAATACCGATCCATATACGGCTTCTAACAGAAAGAACTGGAAATAACCAACCCCGAACAACAATTTCTTCTGTTGCACCTTGTATTAAAAAAGCAACTAAAGATCCCACAATTCCAAGTATAGCGGTTGGTGTAATGTGTTGCATTTGTAGTTGTACATTTCCAGTTAATAAAAGTAGCATGACTGGTATTGAAATGAAAACAAATCCTATTAATGTACCTCTCAAATATTTTCTTATCCATTGATTTCTCCAAAAACCAATGGATGAAAATGATCTTTTCTCTACAAATCTAATCCATAAAAACACAAAAAATATTGCGCCGCCAAACATTAATATCATCTCAATGTCGCTATAAATCGCCTTCATAAAAGTTGTTTCTGCTTTCGGTAAAATCAGCATAAACAACATAAATAATTCACCTAAAGTTAAAAATATAATCGCGAGTATGACAGCAAAAACAGGATGAACTTTTCTTCTTCCTTCTTTTGCTGCTTCAATTATTTTAAATTGTTTATTTTGCAATATTCTATCCTCCTAATTATGGTACTCATCAGCAATATTAAAATAATATTTAGCCTTTTATTTAAACTTATTTTTTCATATAAATGATTTTTGTTTGGAATAAATTCAAATTAGGAATAATATATAAATAAAAGAGGTGCCTTTGTGCCTTTACTATTATCACCCAGATTACTCAGTGGTATTACCAGCACTTGCTATTTCCAACCATTTGTTGTAAGATAGTAATTAAGGTCAATTTAACACTATATTTTCTTTGCATATTATCAAGTATCAATCAGGGACATTTTGTACTCCTTATGGGTTTTTGATAATATGTGAACTTTTATTTTCATTCAAATAAGGCCGATCATATTGTAATTTTTCTACTTTTAGGAGGCATTACCATGACATTAACAGGTAAAGTAAAATGGTTTAACAGCGAAAAAGGTTTCGGTTTCATCGAAGTTGCAGACGGTAACGACGTATTCGTTCACTTCTCAGCTATCACTGGCGACGGTTTCAAGTCTCTTGACGAAGGTCAAGAAGTTAGCTTCGAAGTTGAAGAAGGTAACCGCGGACCTCAAGCTAAAAACGTTGTAAAGCTATAATTCAAACAATAAAAAGGTTGTTACCAGCAAGGTTAACAACCTTTTTAATATATAACTAAAATTTTTTACATAAAAGGAGTGGTTACATGTATCGCAATCGAAAGAACGATGTAGCAGAAGTACCACCAGAACAAACCCCTGTTTGGGAATGTGAATCAGAGGATTGTTTAGGATGGATGAGAAAGAACTTTTCATTTGAAGAAGAGCCTAAATGCCCTTTATGTAAAAGTAGCATGAAAAGCGGAGAACGTTTATTACCTAAATTAGGTTAATTTATAATAAAAAAAACCTCTTTTAATTAAGAGGTTTTTTTTATTATAAATTTATGTTCTCAATATCAGTTCGTACTATAGAATACAATAATGCATCGTGTTGCTTATTTCCTTGATGAATATATCCACGCAATAGACCTTCCTTTTGGAAGCCAATTTTAGATAACATTCTACAAGAAGTATCATTTTCAGGATATGTAATAGCTCCAATTCTAAACAAACCTAAATCTTTAAATCCATAATCAATAATTTCTCGAGCTGCTTCCGAAGCGTAACCATTTCCCCAATAACGAGGATGCAGATCATATCCAATCTCAGATCGTTTACTCCATAATTGTAAATTGTTTAGTCCAATTGTTCCTATTAAAACGTTCGTTTCTTTTAACACAATTCCCCATCGTATTGCCTTTTTCTCAAAGTAATTTTTTGAAAAAGATTCGATCATACGTGAAGCTTGTCCAAACTCCGTAAAAGAATTCATACCGTAATAACACGTCACTTCATCCAATGAAAAGATTTCATATATTTTTTGACAATAAGATTGTTCTATTTCAACTAAACGTAAGCGTTCTGTTTCTAATATAGGAAATGCCATAGGATCACTCCTTTCTCTCTACTCATTCATTATATCAGAAAAAATATGTATAATTAGTAAAGTCCTTATTGTTCCATAAGTCAAACATTTCTAATGGCGCATTCCCTCTTTATTCTATATACACGAATTGGATACCTTCTGATTGCGACTCAAACATGACGCTATAATTTCCATAAATCAAATTTTAAATTATAAAGAACTGTAAAGAATTTGTTCCTTCATTTTTTCCTTCTAAACAACCACCCTAACCCATACATTTATGGTAAAATATAGTTAATCCATTTTACGCTATGGAGGTGTAAAAATCTATGTATATATTCATCGGCTTATCCCTCTTACTCATATTACTTATTTTTTTATTCGCAAAAAAATTCACACCAAACTCATTCATGATGACTAGCTTTAAAGGCAATAGCTTTAAGACATTTTCAATCGGTATTTTAATCGCTGCCATACTCTCACTTTCATATGGAACTTATCATGCAGTAACATATCAACCTAGTTATTTAGATATTAAATTAAAAAATCAAAACTATACTGTTTTCGGTAATGTAGGCGAATTCGGTTATTTCTCCGAAGAATTATTAAAAAAAGATACAGAAGTACAACTATATTTCGTCTCTTGGAAAAAAATGCAGTTAAAAAATCCGGTAATACTTATAGAATATCCTTCAGGAAAACAAGAAACATGGAAGCCAAATATCGTATCAATACCGGTAAATAAATTACAAGAAAAACTTGATATAAAAGATATTTATCAACTATCACCGTATTCATTTAAAGAGTCTGGAGAAATAATATTAACAATAAAAGAAAACAATGTAAAAAACAATACAATTTCCATTCAAATAAAATAAATAAAAACTGTTCCTCCATTTTGCTGAAGGGACAGTTTTTATTTATTCTACAGTATTATTTATTTAATGTATCCATTATTTCATTGGCTATATTCTTTCCATTTCCAATACACGCACCAATTCCAACACCATAATATGAGGCACCAGCTAAATATACATTTGGATAAAGATTCATCATTTTTTCTTGTAATGCTTGAACCGCTTGATTATGTTCTAAATGATATTTCGGCATTAAATCTTTCCAATTTGTAACTTCAACTACTTCTGGTTCACCTTTAATTCCAAGACTCTTTTCAATATCATATAAAGCGACTCGTACTAATTCTTCTTCATTGTAATCCTTGATTGTTTCATATACCGGATTGGTACTCTTATAAAACATTCTAACTAATAATTTTTGTTTACCCGATGTATGTTTCCACTTTCGACTTGTCCATGTACAAGCATCACAATGTAAATCACTGTTTTCCGTTACAATAAACCCCGTACCGTCAGCTGGTAGTTGTTCATCTAGTATGTCAAATCCTAAATAAATACTAATAAGAGATGAGTTTTTAAATGTATTAAACTGCTCATTTAACTCATTAGACTGTAATAAAGTTTGCGCTATATCATGTGGAGCTGCTAAAACAACATAATCTGCTTGTATTGTTTCATGATTTGCAAAAGAAATCTCATATCGATCTTCTTGTTTACTTACAGCCGTCGTTATAGCACCTTTTTTTACGACAGTTTCAGTCAGCACTTCTTCTAAGCGATTAATTATCGTAGATAGTCCACCCTTAAATGATACGAATTTTTTATTTCCTGCTGATTGAAATTGTTTTTTATTCTCTTCAAAACCTTTAATAATACTTCCATACTTATTTTTATAATCCAGTAAATACGGTAATGTAGATGCCATTGTAAGCTCATTCAATTTACCAGAATATACGCCTGAAAGCACAGGAGCAATTTGTCTTTCCACTAACTCTTTCCCTAAAAAGCTTTCTAAAAATAGAGCAAGTGATGTATCTTTCGTAAACTCTTTATTTTTCGTTATGAAATCTTTTAAAGCTACGATTTTCCCCTTCGTTGAGACTAGCGTACTGCTAAACAACGACCGGGCGCTCATCGGTATCCCAAATATAGTATCAGAAGGAATCGGATGTAACATGTTTTCAGAATATATGTAAGAAATACCCGTTTCATTATATACCATTTCATTTTCTAAATTTAAATCTTTTACAAGTGGCATAACATGTTCATTACGAGCAACTATTGAATCCGCCCCTGACTCCATAATGAAATCCTTTTCTTCCACACTATGGATTTTACCACCTAAATACTCTTCTTTCTCAATAAGAATTAAATTTAAATCGATATTATAATCCTTTTTTAATTTTTCTAAATAAAACATAGTAGAAAGTCCCGTTATACCTCCACCGATAACAACAACTGTTTTCATATGTGCTGCGCTCCTAACCGATACAATTAATAATTCCTTTTTATTATAACCAAAAGTCCTTATATTCGACTAGCAAGTTGCGCATTCTGTAAGAAATTAGACAATATATTTTAATATATTGTCTAATTACCTAATAAAAAAGAACTATAACATTTACAAACCCCGTCATAGTTCTCTTTATTTTAAAAACATAAAGTAATTGATTAATTTGTCTAGTTCTTGACTCAATGCCAATACTTTTTCATGTTGAATTCCATAATCCGATACTAAATATAAAAGTTCTTCTTTTTTTATTTCAATTACTTTTTCCAATTTCGCTAGTTCCATGTCGTTTTACATCTCTCCAAAAATAAAATGTATGTATTTCAGTATAGCCTACTTACATAATTAGTAAAAGTAAAATACGCATGTAAAATCTTACATATTTGAAAAAATAATATACTACTAACAAAAAAAGAAACTAGATTAAACATCCTTTTACAGATCATTAACGTTCATTAAGAATGAATAACATAACGGAATTTTTCTAATGTGATATCTTTATAATTTGGAGCTCTCTGTATATGATTAAAATAACTATATGAGAATTTAAATACATGACCAAAATCCCAATCGAATTCACTATAGTCTTTTATCCAAAATATATTTTCAGTTGGTAAAATATTTGCACGTTTAGATTGAATTAAAGGTAATCGATCTATAGGTGAGTGTAAAGTTATTTCCGTATTCAGCTTGAGCTTTTGGCTAGCTCTTAGTACGTATACTAGTTTTAACAGCGGACGTATCCCTCGTTGAAATATATCTATATGTCCTAAATCGTACATTATATTAATTGCGTGGGAGTATGTAAGCAAATGCCCAATTAAATCATGATGTGATTCCGCTCGATAAATACTATTAAATTTCGATAACTCATTTAAAATGAACTGAGATACTTGTGTTGGATTACTCAATTCACTTTGTATCTCCTCTTCAAAACTTAATTGTTTTACTTCTTTCGTCGTATAACCAATCCACGATCTACCTGGAATTGTTTTTCGAAATGATAAAATAAGAGTAGTAATCCCTTCAATTGCTTGATTATCACCCCATTTTTGTAGCTCTTTCATAGCTAATAAACTTAATGACGCATAAATGACGTTATGCCCCACCCAATGAAGCTCATCAATCGTTTGTTCTAAAGATTTTATAATCATATTTTCCGCAATTTTAAAATCTATTTCTTTTTTATCATCAATCATCTCACCAATTTTTTTCTTGTTCAGCATCATCCTTGTTTGCGAATACATATTACGAGCTGTTTCTTCATCAATATTATTATCTTTCATAAAAAAATAACTAGCAATTGCAGCTGCTCCAAAATGTGCATGCCAAATATCATTTGTTTCTTTTTTACATTGAGAAATAATTGAAAGACCGCCTTTCAAAATACTTTTTTCCATTTTCTTTCTCCCCTATTAAAAATCACTATATTTTCATCCTAAAGATGGTGTCAGTACAAATAAAATGTGATTCGATTCATCACTTTTATTCAAAAATCGATGCTTCACATTTGGTGGAATACGTACAACATCGCCTTCTTCTAAAAAATATTCTTTCCCCTCCAATTCCACATACACTTCCCCTTTCATAATAACAGCAATCTCTTCCTTATCTTCATGGGAATAATGGCTTTCTGTTGTGTTTGCTTGTTTATTTAAATCCATCATTAACATTTCAATACGTGCTTTCATAAAATCAGGTGTTAATACATCATATACAATGTGATCATTGTTTTCCCGATATACTTTTTTTCGATCTTTTTTCTTAGAAATGAGCGAATCTGTATCGATATCGTTAATAAAAAGTGTAAACAGCGGTACATTTAATGCTTTTGCAATTAACTCCAAAACATTTAAAGAAGGATTAGCATGTCCTCTTTCAATTTGGCTAATTAGTGATGTACTAATTCCTGCATAATCAGCGAATTCACGAATTGTCATATTATTTTTCTTACGATAACTTAATACTGTTTGTCCAAGCCTATCATGTATCATAGTAAAACTTCCTTTCATCCATCATAATGCATATTTCATTGTCTTTGTGCTGACATACTAAACAAAGGCAAATAATCCTTTCCTATTATCTCCGGGACTTATATACTTACCTTTGTACATTATATCGTATTAAGTTTATTATAATAAACACTCTATCGGAGGGACAAACTTTGAAATCACCTATTCTTTCATATTTCATCTTATTTTTTGGTGTATTCGCCTTATCAACTTCAGCAATCTTTGTAAAATTGGCAGATGCTCCTGCGACAATCATTGCTTTTTACCGATTATTCTTTGCCACACTAATCCTGTTACCGTTATTACTATTTAATAAAAATAGTCGAAATGAGCTAAAAACTTTAACGAAAAAACAATGGACATTCGGATTCATATCTGGGCTATTTTTAGCTGCACATTATGTACTATGGTTTGAATCATTACAATATACTTCTGTAGCAAGCTCTACAGTTATCGTAACGTTACAACCTTTGTTCTCAATGATTGGTGGTTATTTTTTATTTAAGGAAAGATTTACGAAAGGAGCGGTTATTGGTTGCCTCATCGCTATTTCAGGTAGTATCATCATTGGCTGGCAAGACTTCCAAATTAGTGGAGAAGCTTTATATGGAGATATTTTAGCATTTATTGCTGCCGGTATCATTACTGCTTATTTTTTCATTAGCCAACACGTTCGTAAAGATTTGTCACTTATACCCTATTCAGTAATTAGTTATGGAAGTAGTGCTGGCTTTCTTGGCATATTTGCTTTCACGCAACAAGAATCTTTCATCCATTATTCTACACAAACTTGGTTGTGTTTTATTGGATTAGCTTTCATTGCTACAATTTTAGGACAAACCATTTTTAATTGGTTATTAAAATGGATGAGTGCTACTGTAATTTCAATGAGTATTTTAGGTGAAACAATTGGCACTTGTATACTAGCGTACTTTATATTACATGAGACCATTTCTTTACAACAAGGACTAGGAATTACCGTTATTTTTATTGGTTTAGTATTATTTTTATTGCAGCCAAGTTCTAATAAAAAAGCATGACAGTATACTGTCATGCTTTTAACTATTCATTATGTACAATTAAACCATTCGGTCTAAAACGACTCATCATAATTTCATTAATAAACTTTCCATGAGCTTTCAAATTCCCTATCTTTACTCCCTCTTCTACAAATCCAAATTTTTCATATAAAGCTTTTGCTTTTGGATTCGTTTCTAACACACCTAGTTCTACTCTCTCTAACATTAACCAATTATCAGCCAGATCAAGCATCTTCGTAAGAAGTGCTCTCCCAATTCCTTTATTATGATATTCACTGTCTACTCCAATGAATAAATCGCCTGAATGAGATCTTCGGCCCGGACTTTGTGTTAAACCTACAAACCCAACAACTTCTCCATCATATTCTGCAACAAATTCAAATTGATTTGGTGCTAAATTTCGAATTCTATTTTCCATAGCTTCTACACGCATGCTAGGTAAGAAAACCATATACGGTAAAACGTCATCCTGTATACATATACGATGAATTGCTCTAACATCTTGTATTTCTACTGCTCTAACGTTGATTCCCATCTTTCTCTCCTCCATATAAATAACAATATATTTGTGTGTATTCTAGAAACGTTCACGAATGACCTTCTCGCCCGTATTTCTTTATGTCATTTTTACATAATTATTTCGATATAATACTTAATTTCCAAAAATATTAACGACTATATGGATTTGGTTAACTTTTCACCTTGTTATATAAATCAAGCAAATTTTCAATCAGAATACCATTTAGTTTCATGCCGACTATATCACAATTTTCTATTTCAATATTTTTCAGATTACTATTACTTATAGTGCTACCTTCCAAATCACATTTATCGAATACAATAGGTTCCTTCTCATCTCCGAGACTTGTATTTTTAAATTGCACTCCACCTAAAGTCACCAAATTAAATTTACTGCCAGAAAGATTTAAATCTGCATATGATGACCTTCTAAAATTTATATTTCTAAACTTGGATTGACTTACATTACAATTACTCATATTCATATTCATTATATTGCTACCAACAAATGAACTGTTTTTTAAATTCACTTGATAATACTCTGTATTTGCTAAATTACAGTTTTCGTATTGACTATTTTTCATATCTTTATTTGTAACTACACTCGCTTTGTTTGAGCTTGTTTTTATTCTTTTCACGTAACAATACTCATCTTCCGATTCAAAAATCATTTGGTAACCCATCTTTTTATAAAAGTGATGATTGTTAATTTGTCTACTAGATGTTTCGAGATCCCAAATCTTTATGTTCGGATATTCCTTTTCTATTAATTTCATAACATATGATCCAATTCCTTTTCCTTGATAAACAGGATCTACAAAAATACGATCAATTCGACCGTACGACTTACCAGAAATCGTAACTATTATCCCTCCGATTATTTCTTTATCCATTACAACTTTGAAAGAATCCAATTCTTCAATGGAATATTCCATCATTTCAACTGAAGAATATCCTGGCGGTTGAATGTTATAATCAATGACATCATCTTGGCCGTATAGCCATTGTTTTGCTTCTGCATCAAATGTTCTTTTCATTATTTCTGTTAATTTCTCAGCATCTAAAATTGTAGCTTTTTCTATAGATATTTTCGTCATTTTCGTTTTCCCCTTCATTATTACAAACCAACCATTTTTGTGAATGGCATAATTATCAATTCACTTTATTACCCCCTATTAAAACATTTATATTCTTAATTTTTAAAAAAAAAGAAAATTAACACTAATCACCCTCTTTACTATTAAACTACAAATCACCCTACATTTTCCACGATTACTTAGTATTAATGAATAATAAAAAGAGACCATGTAATATAAACATGTTCTCTTCTTTTATTCATTTTCAATTTTATCCCGCTATTTGCCGGGCAGTAGGACCCCCACCTCAAAATTCAGCGAAAGCAAAGAAATTAGGTGGGGGTCGGGCTAATAATCAGCGGGGGCTGACACCCCACTGATTAAAGTTTCACTTTATATAATTAAAAATTAGATATTACTTAAGCCACTCGTTGCAAGTATTACTTAACTGCTGTAAGTCTTCTATAAATTGACTCCCATCATATCCATCACAAACCGAATGATGTACTTGTAATGAAACTGGTAGCATAACCTTGTTTCCTTCGTTAAAATATTTCCCACAAGTTATAATTGGCAATAGAAAATTTTCATCATTATTAATATTAAGATTAAATCCAGTAAAACTAATCCAAGGTATGCTAGAAATCGGAAATACATTAGGCGGAATATTTTCTTTCGTGAAAAGACCATGAACATTAGCATAGCATCTCATATCGTCTTCATAATTATTATAGAAAGTGCGGAAATCACTTGAATAATCCGTCCATATACTTGAAAAAGACTTATCATCTTTATGAAAGATTGTATAACTCGGTATCATTTCCTCCCAATAGCCTAAAACTCCTTCATCGTTAAAACATGTTCGAAATTTTTTATGATTATTTACTACTCTAGAAATTAAATATATAAAAACGGGATAAAATTTTATTCCCTTTTGATATACTTCCCCTAATAACATCGTGATATCAACATTCACAGTCATACTAAATGTACATTTCAACTTTAAATAATGCTCAAAATACCGCTCTCTATTCCAATCTTCTCTATCAATTACATGAAACTTCATTCTAATAGCCTCCTAAAATTTTCTTTTTATTTTAGAAGGCTAATTCCCTTGCTTTCACCATAATTGTTCACTCCTAACAGTTTACAATTCACCCTAATTATTTATTTAATTATATAACATATGTAAGAATAAATTCACATATTTCTGGAAATCCATCCACATACTATAGATAAATCAAATGAAATTTGGAGGATCCATACATGAATAACAAAAATATGAATAAAAAAGAAAATGTTACTGAAAACACTACATCTATTCAAAATAATAATACTGCAAATCTTACTATCGAAGAACAAGCAATGAACGGCTTATACGGGATGCCCGAAACAACAATTGAAGATGCTGATCACGCTGCAGCTGATGATTTGACTTCAAAAAATTAATTAACTACATTGAAAAAAGCCAAGGAAAATATCCTTGGCTTTTTTAACTATGCATCCACCTTTTGTGTTTCTTCACTCTTTCTTGAAAGTTTACCTGGCCAAAAAGCAAATCGGCCTAAAACTACTGTAATCGCGGGTACAAGTAACGGTCTTACGATAAACGTATCTAATAATACTCCAATTGCAGTTACAATACCAAATTGAACTAATACTTGAATTGGAAGTGTACCTAACACTGCAAAAGTTCCTGCTAAAATTAAACCTGCCGATGTAATAACACTACCTGTTTGTATTACACCATTTTTTACTGCATCCAAGTGATTTTGTGTCTTTCTGTTTTTCCATATTTCTGAAACCATAAAGATATTATAATCTTCACCTAAAGCAACTAAAAATACGAATGCGTACAATGGTATCGCACCTTGAATGGCCGGCGCTCCCATACCGTAATGAAGTAATATCCATCCTGCTCCTAACGCTGAGAAGAATGATAAGACAACAGTTACAATTAAATAAACCATTGCAACAACTGATCGTAAATAGACAAGTAATAGTAAAGCGATAATGCTAATCATTACTGGAATAATTACTGATTCATCACGTTCAGTAATTTGCTTTGTATCATATAATGAAGCTGTTTCTCCACCAATCCACAATTGCTCTTCAGCATTACTAATCCCAGCATCTTTTAATACTTTTTCTACACTGTTTTTCAATTTAGGAATTTGATCTAATGCTTCAATTGCGTATGGATTTTCCGCTAAAGAAACTTCATACATTTGTATTTGCTTATTTTCTTTTCCCTCTTTTGGCTCTTTCACTGTATTTACGAAAGAAAATTTCTCTAGTTCTTGTTTAACAGGAAGCTCTTTGCCTTTCGTATCAACAACAACTTTTATTGGTGCTAGTTCACCAGCTGAGAAATGATCACTAATTAACGTAAACCCTTCACGAGAAGGCATATCCTTTGGAAACGACTCTAATAAGTCATATGTGTATTGAATACGTGGTACGAATGAAGCCAATCCGCCTAATACAAATACAGTTAGCATAATTATTGTCCATGGTCTTCGTGCTACAATATCTCCAAGTTTTTTACTAAAGGAGCCTTTTGATTTTTTAACTTTTACAGCCCTCTTTTTCTTTCTTGCAAACTCCTCATTCATTGAAGTTGTTCTCGGTATAAACGGGAAAAATGCAATTCTACCGAAAATTAATAATAGTGCTGGTAAAATTGTTAAAGCCGCGATTCCCATTATAAATACAGCAACACTAAATGGTACTGCAAATCGATGAAAGGCACCATAATGAGCAAATAGTAATGTTCCTAATCCAAGTACAACAGTTAACGCACTCATTATTATTGCACCGCCAGATGCTTTAATCGCAAGTTGCAATGCTTTATATTTACTTTCTTCTTCTAACAAGTACTCTCTATATCTCGAAATTAAAAATAGACAATAGTCCGTTCCAGCGCCAAACAATAATACTGTCATAATTGATATCGCTTGGGCATCTACTTTAATCCATCCGTGATCAGCTAAAAAACCGAGTGTAGGACTAATAATACCGTATGCAAAGCCAACAACAAGTATAGGTAAAATCGCTAAAATTGGTGAACGATACAGTAAAATTAACAAAACTAACACTAGTAGTACAGTAGCCACTAACAATTTCACATCTGCTTGACTAAATAAACTAACTGCATCCGTTTGAATACCTACAGGTCCTGATAATCGAACATGTAAACCAGATTCACTTATTTTTTGTTTAAATGGATCTTCATCCACCTTACTATTCACTATTTTTCTAAACTCTTCAAGATTTCCTTTTAATATATCCGTACCAGCAGATTTATTAAAAAATACCGGTGTAACAAATGATGTACCATCTTTTGACGCACTTTTTGATAATACTTGCTCTGGGATTGTATCAAATGGTGGTAACGTTGATTGTTCTTTTAAAGGACTAGCTTTTAACTCCTTATAAACATCTTGTATGAGTTTATAATCCTGTGACTGTAATCCACCATCTCTATACCATACTACTAACAACGGATTCCCTGCATTATTCGGAAACTCTTTTTTCATAAGCGCTTCCGCTTGCTGTGACATAGCTGTTTCAGGTAAATTTTTCGGATTCGGTTCTTTCGTACTGTTTACTTGTGGTAACGTAAATGAAAGTAATAATGTAATAAAAATCCACACCAATAAAGTGATCCACTGCGTATTTCTCCCTGCTACAAGCCTCCCTAACATATGTAACGGGTGCTTTTTCATAAAAACCCACCTTCCTTTTTTCCTCCATTATTAATTATATATACTGGTCGGTTAATTAATCAAGAATGATTGAAAATTATGTTATAATTATCTCAATCATAAATGTCAGGAGCGAATGTATTTGGAACAAAAACAACGTCCTCTCGGAAGACCGCGTCAAAATAAAAATACAAAATCTACAAAAGAAACCATTTTAGAAGTAGCAACCCGCTTATTTCTTACACAAAATTATCAAGTCGTTTCTATGGATGAGGTCGCAAAAGTTTGTGGTGTTACGAAAGCAACTGTCTACTATTACTATTCAACAAAAGCCGATTTATTTACTGCTACTATGATCGAAATGATGGTACGTATACGTGAGAATATGTTTCAAATACTCTCTACAAACAAAACGTTAGAAGAAAGATTATTAGACTTCGCTAAAGTTTACTTACACGCAACGATGGATATTGATATGAAAAATTTTATGAAAGATGCAAAACTGTCGTTATCTGAAGAACAATTGAAAGAATTAAAAAATGCTGAAGATAATATGTATGAAGTACTAGAAAAAGCACTCGATAATGCGATGCACATCGGAGAAATCCCGAAAGGAAACGCTAAATTTGCGGCTCATGCTTTCGTATCTTTATTATCAATTGGGAATTTTAAAGATGAAAATTACAATCCTATTCTTGCAAATATAGATGAATTATCACAAGAAATCGTTTCTTTTTATTGGAACGGATTAGGTCATTCATATTAAACTGATTTGCTTTAATAAAAGAGCATGTTTGAATTTTTTCAAACATGCTCTTTTATAATTTATTTATATACTAATAATCAGATTATACTTCAATGCTGTTTAACAAAAAAATTTCACTTTAACTTTTACAAATTTTGAAGTTGAATTTTTATATTCCCCATGCTTAATCCCCCATGGTAACAAACTACAGATTCAATATCTAGATTTAAATACTTCTTCAAAGACTGCCGTGCTTCCATAATATTTAAAGTTGTTGGGGCATGAACTCCTCCTAACACTCCATTCACACTATACATCGAGTCTCCAGCGACAAGAATTTTGCTTTGTTTCAAATATAAACTAATATGACCTGGAGTATGAAGAATTAGTATTCCACCGCAATACGGAAGTTCTTGCCCATCAATCACAGTATCACTCACTTTTCCTTTTGGTCGGTTCTCTATATTTCCGTCCTTCAATAAAGGTAAATCCCCCTCGATATATGGCTTATCTAGTTCGTGCGCATAAACTTTAATATTACTTCGACAGCGCTGCAACAATTCCGGAAGACTACCTATATGATCAATATCCTGATGCGTCAAAATCACGACTTTTAACTTATCAAATGATACCCCAACCTTTTCCATCTCTACTTGTATATCTTCAATTTGTCCTGGGAACTGCCATTTCATCATCCCATAAAAGAATTGGATGAATAACAAATTCTTGAAATTCAAGTTGTAACATTTCTATCCCTTTAGCAATCTCCATACAGCCACTCTCCTTTATGTTGAAGTTTGAAAATATGTACGAGTAAACTGAAAATATAAAGTGAAACTTTAATCAGTGGGGGTTTTACTGCCCGGCAAATAGCGGAATAAAGCACCTCTATCTTATAATATGTTTTGTCATACCAATAGAGAATGCCTCAAACCCTATAGATTCATAGTAAGATTGCAATTTTTCTACACACATAAGTTGTGGAATAACCTTGTTTTGTTCACAGTGCTGGATTAATCGTTTCACTATTTCTTTTCCGATGCCACTAGACTGATATTTTGGCAATACACCAACTCCACAAATAATGCCTGTTATGACTCCATCTGATATGACACGCCCCATCCCTACTAACCTCTTATCATCAAAAACATAAATTGCATACCAACTTTGCTTACACATTCGTTCTAACTCGTTAACCGTTAATTTAAGAGAATTCCATTCTAAAGATTCGTATAAGGATAATAATCCATTAAAATCTGTAGGTTGTTCACTTGTGTAGCGTATACTATTTTCCATGTAAATACTCCCTATTCTCTGGCTTGTTTATATTTCATAAAATTCCCATTACACAAATCTGATCGATGTAAAAATAACTAGAACAAACTTCAATAAGAAAGATAGAATTCCTTCTCAACATAAAATAAAAAGAAGTTATCTCACTTAAGATAACTTCTTTTATATAAGAATCTCATTATATTATCAACCAAAAAATATACAACTGCATACGATTAGCACAAACAAAACTAATAAACCATTTGAGAAATAACCCATTGAAAACTACCCCTTTATTAAATTATGTAAAAGATTTTATCATAAAATCTTTTACAACTTAATAACTGAAAAAGACATTGTATTCATTAGTTATATATGTTTAGTAATATTTTATATTCGGTTATATTCTCGTTCCCTAAAACCACTTCTCGCACCTCCATAATTCATTCCACATAAATTCAAAAAAAACAGTTATTAGTAAACGTTCATTTACTATAAAGAGTAATTTCAATTGATTTATAGTAAATTTAGTAATAAAATAATAACTAAATTCATAAAGGAATCAAAAACAATGAACCAAAACGAATTATTAAACGAATACATGAATTTATTATTAAATATGTCAGGTACTTTTAAATTACTATCGGAGAAATCCTTAGAATTTACACATTTAGAACAACACGTAGTAGAGTATATCGCCCAGCAAAAGGTGCCTGTAAACTTAAAAATGATTGCTAGTTATTTAAACATCCCTAAACAACAATTAAGTGTAACAGTGCGTAACTTAGAACAAAACGGATACATCATAAAAAAGCAAGATTTGGTAGACAAAAGAGCTATATTAATCTCTCTGACAGAAAAAGCTGAAAAAGTACATTATGAGAGATGGAAACAAATATATAATAATTTCACAGTAAACCTCGAAAAGTTATCTGAAGAAGATAGGCGGGATTTAACTTATGGACTATATAAAACAAATACAATGCTCTCAAAAATGTTAAATAACGACTAAATATATTGTTTATTATTAAACGGAGGATGTTTCATGGTTAAAGAATTAGATTTGCAATCTGTACAAGGTACAATGCTTATTCCACTATGGGGAAGAGCATATGGCAGTGAGAAAAATAAGGATATTTTAGATGATATAGAAGCTATTCGAATAATTAAAGAATGTGATTTTGACTTCTCAACAATAGCAAATACATTTGGCGAATACGGATGTATCACATACATTACCCGTGCACGAAAAATTGACGATACGATAAAACAATTTATAATAAAACACCCGAATGCTACTATTGTAAACATCGGTTCCGGACTAGACACTACTTTTTCAAGAATCGATAACGGTACAATACATTGGTACAATCTTGATTTGCCCGATGCAATCTCTTTTCGCAAAACTTTAATTGAAGATACCCCTAGAAACATTAGCATTGCTAAATCATTTTTTGATACTTCTTGGTTTGACGATATAAAATATAATCCAAACGACGGTATTCTTTTTATATCAGCAGGTGTGTTTTATTACTTTAAAGAAGAAGATTTAAAAAAGATCGTAGTCGCTATGTCAAAACGTTTCCCTGGAGGAGAATTATATTTTGACGCTGAATCAAAGTTCGCACTGAATCTTTCGAATGCTACTGTAAAGAAATCTGGTAATAACGGTGCTATGATGTATTTTTACGTAAATAATCCAAAATCAATAGAAAAATGGTCCTCTACAATAAAAGTATTGAACTGCTCCCCTTTCTTTAAAGATATAGCTACAAATAAAGATTGGGACGGTAGTACGCGTATAATGATGAGAATTGTAAACTTAATAAAAATGTTGAAGTTTGTTCATTTACGGTTCAAAAAATAAAAAGTAAAGAAGAGCTCAATACATTTATACTTAGGTCATAAATGTTAATTTTAATAAAATCAAAGGCAGAAACATAATTGTGAAGTGAAACTTTAATCAATGGGGCTTTGCTCATCCCCCACTGATTATCAGCCCTCACCAATCAGGCTTTTACGGGCAGCCCGCTCCCCACCTAACTTCTTTGCTTTCGCTGAATTTTCAGGTGGGGGTCTTACTGCCCGTTAATGCGGGATAAAATCTTGCATGCGCTTTACGTGGGAGCTAAAATGTTGAATCTCATCGATTTTCAAATCATGTACACCATCTTGCAACATATATTGAATCACTTACTACTATTTATATGTATATGTTCTGACCATTAACAGCTTTTACCTTTAAATTCTTTAAACCCTATCCTTTCTTATATGAATAGCTTTCTTATTCGAAAATAGATTTTTAAAAATCCCTACTCCCACAATTAATAAACCTATACCAACTAATTTATTTACTTGTAATGGAACACTCTCCATTCCAAATAATCCGAATGTATCAATGCATAACGCAACGACCAATTGAGTAATAAGACTAATTAGCACCGTATATGCTGGACCTAAGCTCTTTATTGCACCCATTATACAAATAATTAACCCGATACCAAACAACCCACTTACATAAAACAAATAATTTGTAGTATACACTTTAATGTTAATACTGTTTTCTGTAATGATATAAAATAGAATAGAACTAATGAGACCTATTCCAAGGACACATGTAGTTGTTAACCACTGTCCTACATTTTCATTTACTTTTGCATTAAAAACAGATTGTACGCTAATTAATATTCCTGCTAATATAGCTAAACTAAATCCAATCAAAATCTTCCTCTCCCTTTCATTGCTCATATATATTATCTTTAGCGACTTCCTTCATTCTAGAAAAATCTTTAATTACAATAACTCCATTACTCTTTTCAATTAGTTTTTCATTATAAAATCTTTGTAATACCCGAATTACGTGCCTATAACTTACCCCTATAAAATCTGCAATACTCGTTACTGAAGTTGCATCCAAATCCCCTTTATACATATTCCCGTTACTATCTGTTGAAATTGAAAGCAAATAACTAGCTACACGTACTTCTACAGGATAAAGTAAATTAAGAGCAGTAAAACGAGTCGATATTTTTAACGTGTTGGCAATGTTTTCAAGCAAGAACTTCATAAATATAGGATCATGTAATAACTTGTTTCTAATAACCGTATTAGAAATAGAGATTGCTACAACATCTGAACAAGCTTCAACGACATTATGTGCTTTGCTATTTTGAATTAATTCAATATCACCAACAATTGCGAGTGGATTGATAAAGCGAAGGATTAGTTTCTTCCCTTCAGGTGTAATCGTGTAAACTTTTACTTTACCTTTAACAACAAAATATAAACGATCCATTTCGTCATCTATATTGCAAATAAGCTCGCCTTTTTCAAAGTGATTTAATTGAAAATAAGCTGTATCTATTTCTGAAAAAATCTCGAGCGTTTTATTGGTTCTCAAATAATGCGTAATTAAACCTGATTTATCCGCCATATTCATTTCTCCTTTCATTTACATATTAAATACAACAATACCTATAATCATTACTATTGTTCCCACAATATGATATCTCTCCATCTGTATCTTTTTTATATGAAACAGTCCTTTCATTTCAATAACTGTTGCCGTTAACAATTGAGCAACCATTAGTGTGCCAGCTGTCAATGTAACTCCTAGTGAATATATCGCCATAGTTTCTGCACAAATAATGAATCCACCAAATGCACCCGCTGCTAAATATACTTTTTTCACACTCTTTAAATCTGTTACTTTCTCTTCTTTCTTTAACAAAAATACAGTTGTTGCAATAAGGAATCCAATTAAATGGGTTATAATACTCGTCGACCATATACCGATATGTGAACTAAGTTTCGCATTAAAGGTTCCTTGAAGTGTTATAAATATCCCCGCAAAAACAGCAAATAGAATACCTTTCAAAAAATCATCTCCTCATCCTTTATTTCTGACTTAATTAAAAACCATCATCCTATAATGGCAAAAGGACAAATGTCACATCACTATGAAAATAACTTGGAATGAAAAAAACACACCTCAAAAATGCGAGATGTGTTTTTTATTTATATATAATGTTTTATAAATAAAAATTACGCTACATTAAAAGATTTCTTTTTCATAACAAACTTTGCAAATAAGAAACGTACAAGCGGTCCCATAATAATTAATTGTAATGGATATGCCATTATGAAATTTTTAATAAAAATCGAAAAATAAATTGAAACAAATGAATCTCCTTGTAGTCCACCATGTAAATGCATCATAGCCATACCGAAAAATGACATAAAGAACACCATTCCGATTACCATAGTTGTCGCCATTGCAACGATAATATTTATTTTCTTAGATTTATCAAATGGCAACATGAATACAATTTTTTTCGCACAAGGTCCAACCATACATATTTCAATTAATAGCGCAATAATAAAGCCAATTAATAGTTCTAATGCAATCTCTTTAATATAAATTGATCCTCCTGTTTCATTCATTAGTAAATTGTAAAACGTCATTACGATAACCATTCCAAAGCACATCATCATGCCAAATTGGAAGTTTTCCTTTCTTGTTGTTGGCAAATTTCATCATCCTCTCTCTTTGAGTCTTTGTCATTATATCGACATTGGAAACCCCTTCGTAAGTGAACATTTTGTGAACAAATTTAAAACGTTTTCATGTGTTTTCTTTACTTTCAACTCAAATTCTCACTTTTACTTATAAAGGTTTTATATATTTCAATGTTGAATTACTAAATTTAACATTGCATTACATTATTACTAGGAGGATAACCATGAATGAAGCAGACTTTTACGCATATCACATCGTAACAAGGAAAAGAATGCATATCGGACAAATCATTCCTTTTAAAAAAAATCAACACAATACTCTATATAACTTCTTTTTTGAAAGAGAACAATTAAATGTTAGTGGTGAAGATGGCATACAAATTTTAAATAATCACTATAAAAATGACGAATTACATATAAATAATGAAAATGCTAAAGTAGTTATGAATTATATGAATCAAACAATTAGAGCAGTTAGAGAAACAATTGTAGAAATGGTTAGACTACAAGAATTCCCTGAATACCCTTCCAGGTTATCTTGTTTATACGCTGCTAAAAGCTATGAGGATGCTTTGAAATGGAAAGCGCTATTTGATTCTTACAATCGAGAAGTTTTACAGATTGTTAAACTACGAGTAATCGGAAGTTCTTTTGAAGGTGACGGGAATCTTTTACCGAAAGAAGATGGTATTCCTTTTTCTCAAAAAATCGAACAAGCTAGAAAGTATTGGAAAGGAAATATTAGAAATGAGCTTCCTGAGCTACTGATTAATGGAGAAATTGAAGTGGTGGAAATTATTGATGACTTTTCCTCAATTCATATTTAATTTCTAACTAAATCATATAGGATGGAGATTACAATGAAGAAAAAAGTATACTTCAATCATGATGGCGGCGTAGATGATTTAATTTCATTATTTTTATTACTTCAAATGGAAAACGTTGAACTTACCGGTGTATCTGTTATCCCAGCAGACTGCTATTTAGAACCTGCAATGTCTGCAAGTCGTAAAATTATTGATCGCTTCAGCAAAGATAATATTGCAGTAGCCGCTTCAAACTCTCGCGGGCAAAACCCGTTTCCGAAAGACTGGCGGATGCATGCATTTTATGTAGATGCTTTACCAATTTTAAATGAGTCTGGAAAAGTTGTAGCACCCATGGCAGCAAAGCCTGCACATCACCATTTAATAGAAACACTTCTACAAACGGAAGGAAAAACAACTTTATTATTTACCGGGCCCCTAACTGACCTTGCTCGTGCGTTATATGAAGCTCCCATAATTGAAGATAAAATTGAATGTCTCGTTTGGATGGGTGGTACATTTCTTACAGCAGGCAATGTACATGAACCAGAGCATGATGGAACAGCTGAGTGGAATTCGTTTTGGGACCCTGAAGCAGTAGCTCGTGTATGGGATGCAAAAATTAAAATCGACTTAGTGACACTAGAAAGTACAAACCAAGTTCCGTTAACTATAGACATACGTGAACAGTGGGCAAAAGAGAGAAAGTATATTGGTGTTGATTTCCTTGGTCAATGTTATGCAATGGTCCCCCCTCTCGTTCACTTCTCAACGAACTCTACTTATTATTTATGGGATGTACTAACTACCGCGCTTGTCGGAAACACTAACCTTGCAAAAACTGAAACAATTAATAGTATCATTCATACATACGGACCAAGCCAAGGACGTACAGAGGAAACTGCTGATGGACGACCTGTAAATGTCGTTTACGATGTAAAACACGATGTTTTCTTTGAATATATTACTGAATTAGCAAAGAAAGCTTCTACTTGAACCACTATCTATACGAAAAATAAATAGAATAAAATCACTTCAGACGATGAACCCCTATATTTAGAATTTAGTTGAAACTACATATTTAACTATTGAAAAGAGTATTGAATTAAATTTCAATACTCTTTTTGTGCAATTTAATTATATTGGATTAATGTAGTGTCTTATTGATTATTCATTTCATAACCATTGACAAAATAAGTTATTGTTTCTAACTCATCTTCATTTAATTCCCTATCTAGTTCTTGTTTATACACTGCCTTTATCTTCTCTTCATCGCCTTTATGCATTTCTGTATAAGTTCCTACTGTTTTTAACATACGAATCTCTTGTAAAAACTCCTCTCGATTTATCGCTTCCCCATGAGAAAGAATATATGTCTCAGCATCAAATTTCTCTAATTCATCTATCAATTTAAACGTTCTTTTCGTCGTATAGTTCCACTTCGAAGAAAAAATATCTGCATATATACAGTCTCCTAAAAATAATATCTTTTCTTCTTTCACGTAAATAACAACTGAATCATGTGCATGATCTCCGCCCACATGTTTTAACACGCATGTCACTTCACCAAGATCTAATTCCATTTGATTCTGGAACGTTAAGGTCGGAGGAATAATGTTAATATTTCTCGCTTTTTCTTCAAACTCTTTTTTTATGCAATCCGCACAAAATGCAATTTCAGTACCCTCTTTTACGCGTGCGTCCAAAGCTTCATCTGTCCATTCATAAGAAACAAGTGTACGCATCTCTTTTTTCGTTTCAGAATGTGCAATAGACAATGCATCTTGTAGTACAGGCAATCCAAAAATATGATCCCAATGCCAATGGGTTAGTGCTACGAAATCTGGATTCGATACATTTTGTTCTTTTAACATTTCTAAAAATAATTGTGCATGTTCCTCTGAATTCCCTGCATCGATCATTAAAGTTTTTTCTTTTCCAACAACCATTCCTAATATAGGTCTATCTGTTTCAGAAACTGGTGTCATATACCAAAATGAGTTTCCTATTTTTTTAATTTGTTGCATAACCAATTCCCCTTTTCATTTTCTCACTTAAATTTAATATATAAATTATAACGAATCACTACTTTTTTCTCTATAATCAAACACAATTACTTGGACTAATCTAACTTTCCTTTTCGTAAGCTAAAAATAAGGGAATAGAATCGGAGTGTGATACTATGGAACGTTTATGGATTCCAATGATTGTAACATTTTTTTCGTTCGGTGGATTACTTTTAGGCGGTGCTGTTGGAGTAGCAACACGCCAACTCATTGAAGAAAAGATGCATCGTTTATACGCATTATGTGGCGGAATTTTACTTGGGCTTTTATCCCTTGAAATTATTCCTGAAACATTTTCAAGCTACGAAATGATTGGGCCTATACTTGGTATAGCCATCGGTATTTTAGTTATGAGCTTATTAGATAACTATTGTCACCATCCAATGATACATAAAAAAGATCAACAAGCATGGCAAACCTTCCTTTTTCTCTCTTTCGCTATATTTATTCATAATATACCTAGTGGATTTGCGTTAGGTACAGCTTTTATAAATCATAATGACTCTGCCATTCCCTTTTTAATAGCAATTGTCGTTCACCATATTCCAGAAGGATTAGCTTTAATTATTCCATTTCTTTTTACAAAACATAAATATATTTCCTTTTTATTAACGACTTTATTACTTTCTCTTATTCTCGGTACTGGCACAGTTTTTGGCATTTTGATGGAAGGAAAAGCTCTTCACCTGCAAGGCCTCATTATGGGAAGTGCTATCGGTTCACTTGGATATGTCACAATTCATGAAATGCTTTGGAAAGCTAAGAAACAGCTCTCTTTCCTTACATTTCTAATGTGGGCAACTAGTGGTTTTTTACTAATAACAGTGTTCACTTTATTCGCTGGTCATCATTAAAGTTGCTAAAGTGAAACTTTTGTGCCTCCCACACTGATTCTTAGGTCACAAATAACCAGATAAATTTTCTTATTTGTATATTTTTCCTTTTTATCCAAAACATAATGTTATCTACTTATTATAAGGAGGAACACTTATGTTTGGGAAAACAGCCGGTGAAGCATTAGTTGATTTATTAATTGACTGGGGAGTAGAACACATATACGGTATGCCTGGAGATTCCATCAATTCTATCATTGAAGCTTTAAGAAAAAAACAAGATAAAATTAAATTCATTCAAGTTCGCCATGAAGAAGCTGGTGCATTAGCAGCGGCTGCCTATGCGAAATTAACAGGAAAACTTGGCGTTTGTATGGCAATTGCAGGACCTGGTGCTATTCATTTATTAAATGGTTTATATGATGCGAAACTCGATAAAGCCCCTGTTCTAGCAATTTCAGGTCAAGTAGAAACCGATTTACTTGGAACGGACTTTTTCCAAGAAGTAAATTTAGAAAGAATGTTTGATGATGTTGCGGTTTATAACCAGCGTATTATGTCAGCAGAGCAACTACCTGCCGTAGTGAATCAAGCAATTCGAATGGCTTATACGAAAAAAGGTGTATCCGTTCTTACAATTCCAGATGATGTCCCGAAATTCGAAGTAAAAAATGGTGCTCGTATTACAAATACTTCTTTTACTTTGCCTGAGTTGTTTCCACAAAAAGAAGATTTAGATGCGGCGAAACTCGCAATAAATGAAGCGAAAAAGCCTGTGATTTTAGCTGGAAAAGGAACAAAACATGCGAGAGAATCTTTACTTGCATTGGCAGAACATATTGGTGCTCCAATCGTACTTACATTACCTGCTAAAGGAATTATTCCTGATGAACACCCTCTTTGTATTGGTGGATTAGGATTAATTGGAACGAAACCTTCTTATGAAGCAATGAAGCATGCAGATACTTTAATTATGGTCGGTACTTCTTATCCGTTCACCGGCTTCTTACCTGAAAAAGCAAAAACAATTCATATCGATACAGATCCTGCCCAAATCGGGAAACGTTATGCGACAGATATTGGTTTAGCTGGTGATGCTGATAAAACATTACGATGGTTAATTGAAAATGTTGAAGAACACACAGACCATTCCTTCTTAGAACATCACCAAGAAATGATGAAAAAGTGGGAAGAAAAATTACACGATCAAGAAGAAGACTCTTCCATTCCAATTAAACCACAACGCGTTATGCATGCTCTGCAGCAAGTAGCACATGATGACGCAATTCTATCAGTCGATGTCGGAAATGTAACAGTATGGACCGCAAGGCACTTCCGTATGACAAACCAGCAATTTGTCATTTCTAGCTGGCTCGCAACACTTGGTTGCGGTTTACCTGGTGCTCTTGCTGGAAAAATTGCATTCCCAGATAAACAAGTATTTGCAGTTTGTGGTGATGGCGGATTTGGAATGACGATGAATGACTTCGTAACAGCTGTAAAATATAAATTGCCAATCGTTGTCGTCGTATTAAACAATAATAAAATTGCGATGATTAAATTCGAGCAAGAAGTTATGGGTAATATCGAATTCGAAACAGATTTAACGAACCCTGATTTTGCAAAATATGCAGAGGCGTGTGGAGGTATTGGATACCGTGTTGAGAATTTAGATGAACTCCTTCCCGCTTTCGAAAATGCAGTAAAACAAAATAAACCGTGTATTATTGATGTAGTTGTAGATGCTAACGAAGCACCAATGCCAGCAAAAATCACATTTGGTCAAGCCGCTGGTTATACGAAGCATATGATAAAAGAATTATTTGAAGAAGGTAAGATTGATTTACCTCCACTTTAAACGAAAAAAGATAGCTGAAAACAATTTGTCTTCAGCTATCTTTTTTATTTTTGTATCTCTCTATAAAAAGAAAAGTCATTCATAGTTGGTTGTACTTGTTTCTCTACTTGTAATTCTTTACTTTCCCTCTCTAGCTTTCTCACATTTCCTAACTTAATCGCATCTTGCATGCTATTACTAATTAGATTTCCAGCTAAAATTGTCATACTATAAAAAGCAATCGGTATAAGTACAATCCATGTATGAGTAGTTAAATGACGGAAGTTTTGACCAATTAGGCCGGTCCATTCTTTTGTTACACTATCTGCCTCTGTACCAAAGATAATTGTTCCACCAAAAAATAACTCTAACAAGCCAAGATGCAAGAGAAGTAATAAAGTACTCACAAATTGTTGAGCAACAAGTAAAAAAAATGATGGTAATACGTGTGGCCATACGTGATTTTTCACTCTATGCCATTTACTGCCCCCAAGCACAGTTGCCGCCATCATAAATTCTTCTCTTTTTATCCGACGGACTTCCTGCGCTGTATATAACATAATTGTTGGTACCGCTAAACATGTAAGGATAACCATTTGAAATATTACCCTTAAATGAAACGGCTCTGGTACTGTCCCATTTTCAAACACTAAAACTTCCTTTAACACAAAAAAAGAGATCATAACCATAGGTACAATGCTGAACGGATCAAAAAAAGATGCTATAACTGGAAAAGAACGTTTGCTATACATACCAAGAAGCAAACCAATACCTCCTCCAACTATAACTCGTAGAATCGCTATAATTACGCTCGCACCAACTGTCCATTTCGCTCCTTCTATTATTAACTGGAAAAGATCGCGTCCTTTCTCATCACTACCGAACCAAAATTTATTCGACGGTGAAAATGGAGCAGCCTCTAGTTCTCCTTTTTCGTTATACATCATCGTAAGTTCACGGATATTCCCATCGAAAAATAAAGTATTTCCAATACTAATAATCATAAGTACGCTTAAAAAAGTAACACCAAACCAAAATCTCACATCTCTTTTTACAACTTGCCACATGCTAAACACGCTCCTTTATTACATTTTGTAAAAACGTATGTAATAAACGAAATAGTATAAAAAGCGGTACGTATAATATAATTAAACTTACTGTAAATATTTCTAATTTCAAATTTTCTTTTACAAAAACAAACATACCGTACGTATTAAATATCCATTCAATAATATATAAATTTGATAACATAAATAAAATATTTGTTTTTGCATAATAGATTGTTGTTAACAAAACATTTCTTGAAATATGATTTGTTAAAATATGTCGTAAACTAAGCCCTTTACTTTTAGCAAATATACTATAATCTTTCTCTAATTCTTCTCTGAAACGTAATAGTAGTAGCTTAATAAATAATAGTGTTGTAGGCAAAGTTAGACATATTATTGGCAATAGGCGAGCCCTTTCCTCCCCAATCCCCGCTAGTTTTACTGGCATAAAGCCTGTCTTTTGAAAGATTATTACGACTAGAAGTTGCGATAATAAAATTATTAAAATATCTGGGATGCTTTCAAGTACGACAAAAATCCCATTCCACATTCGTTGCTTTGATTGAGACCGTTGTAATACCCACACAACGAGAACATACGCAATAAGTAATGACAGTAAAAATGCCGAAATAAATACAAACATTGTCTCTAAATAATGAATCCATATTTGCGGAAATAATTTCCTCGAATCTCGAAATCCATATGTAATTTCCCAAGGTTGGAGTAACTTTCCTCCAATAAACACAATCGTGTTCCAAAAACCAATTAAATCAATTTGTAATCCCTTAAATAATCGAGGGAGCGCACCTAAACAGATTATACATAGAATTGCAGCGAATAATTGTAAACAAGTAATCCCATACCACTTAGCAGTTCGCATCAACATAACTATTACCCCTTCACGAAAGAAAGAATATTCAGAAAAAACATCTTCAACCACACCTTGAATTCGCTTTTTTCCACTTAGTAAAATAGCTTGGAATAAACACGTAACAAAAAATAATCAACCAAACACGATAAATCCCAAAAGTAATTTTTTAGAAGTTTCATTTAGGTATATATACCTAATCCCTTCTTTAAACTCTGTTATTAACATCTTCAAATTAACTTCTTTCCATTTTGTTCTACCATTTGGTAAACAAACTTTTTCTGGAATGGAGATTGTTTGAATCAAAATACCACTCATAATAAAAGTGAGCGTATTTACTAAAATGCTCCCGTAAATTCCAAAAGTTCAGTACACCATCGTTGCAATTCCTACACCAAACAAAGCATACAAACTATTTACCATTTGATTAATACCCGCTGCTGCACCGTATTGGTCTGATTCAACTACTCCCTGTATCATCGATTGTTCTGCTGGAGAGAAAAATTGTATACACGCATTTTCCAAAAATAAAAATATAAAGACAAGTATAATCATCCCGTAATAAAGCGAAATTAGGATTCCAATATTACAGAGCGAACAACATATGTTACTTACTGTACATATACGTTGTCTATCAAATCGATCCACTACTGTCCCTACTAATAGAAAAAAGATTAATGCAGGTAATGCAATCATAATTTTTGTCATCGTTGCGTAAACTGGTTGTTTTCCGTATTGATCTAACAAGTAAAACATTAAAGAAATTCCAGCAATCATAGAACCGAGTCGATCTAAAATATTTGCTAGAAAAAACGTGCATACACTTTGTTGCGAAATAACTGTAGCATTTCTTTCATACTTCGTATCCTTCCTCTCGACAAAATAGTATTATTTTAGTCATTTCTTGGAAGTTACATTATATTTTTCGACCATTATCCAATCTTTTCCTTCTTTATGAAAAACATAAAAAAGAGCCCCTATTTTCAAAACAAGGACTCTTTTCATAAACTATTTAGCTACCTCTTCTTTCGGCATTACCATACCTTTATAAAGTTGAACAGTTATCCAGTAATAAATGAAATAAATGACTAAGAAAATTCCTATTGGCACCCACACTTTTACAAACGGGTCAACTAATATAAAGCTGAATAAGTTAAGCCCTACTAAAACGTGAGAAATGCCAATGATCGCTGGGAAGATAAATAAATATGAAATTTCTTTATATATACTTTTCGTTAACATGCTACGTCTTACACCGATTTTTCGTAACATTTCATAACGGCGTACGTCGCGAGAAGCACCTGTTAATATTTTGAACATAAGGGAACTTGCCATCATTGCTAAAAAGGCAATTCCGAGGAAAAATCCCATAAACATTGTTCCGCTCATGAAGCTGTTCATAAACTGATAAATTGTCATTTTCGTAAATAAGTCTACCTTTTCACCTGTTGCTTTTTCAATTTGTGCTTTTTGTCTCTTGTCTATTTCGATCAATAACGGTTTATATTTTTTCATATCATCTACTTTTGCTAATGTTACAGTGTGTTCTGTTCCTTGAATTCCTTTATAATGCTCTTCGTCTGCAATTCTTACTGGTTTTCCGCTAAATTGATTATGCGTAATTTGTATCTCTCTTACAACTGCGTCTTCCCAATCCTTTGGCATACGAGGGAATTTTGCTAATTCAGGAGCCTCTAAAGCTGAATATACAGGTTCAGTTAAAGGTTCAGTCACACGTTTACGAACAGGCTCTTTTAACGTTTTTGTATCAAAATGGTCTGAAACAAGTGGTGGTTTCGCAGTTAAGTCGTTACGTAAATAATAAACGGCTTCTCCATCTACTTTATATTTGTACTTGCTTTCTTCAACAATTTCCATTTCTTTTAAGGCAGCTTTGTCTTGATCATTCGGATCATGAATTACAACATCATATACACGAGAAAAGTCTGTCATAATACCTACATTTTTTTGGAAAGCCATACCTGCCGTCATCGCACCTGCACCTAATGCAATTAACATCGCTACAGTACCTAATACTCTCGATAAACTATTTACTCGAAAGCGTAGCTGTGCATATGTAAAACTATTTAGACCAGTTTCATTTCGTTTTTTATTCCCCTTAATTTTCATCACAAAAAATGGGAGTAATGAACTAAAGATAAAATATGTTCCAAGTGTTGTAACGATGGTTGCTATAATAAAACCTAATTCAGCATATATTTTTACATTGATCATAAAATAGTACCCTATACTTACTAGTAATACACCAAGTACTGTCATTATAATAATGCGAGTTTTACTTTTCTTCACTTCATCTAGTGTTTCATCTTCACGAATTAACTCTAGTTCAGTTTTACGTAACAATCGGACACTGTTCATTAAGCCAGTAATGAAAAATAGTATTAAGAAGAAAATAGCTGTAACTAAAATTGCTGGTGTGTATACAGATGCATAACTACCTTTTGCTGAAATTTCCATTCCATTCATTAAAAAGTTTCCTGCTACACTTGCAAGTAACATCCCTACTAAAATACCGATAATAATACTGACAATACCCATACCGAATGTTTCAATAAATAATAACTGTGCTACTTTTTTCTTTTTCGCACCAAGCATCATGTACATACCGAGTTCTTTTCTTCTTAACGTGAGTAAGAAAGAGTTGGCATATATAATATAAAATACAGTAATGAAAGATAATAGTATTGCACCTACCCAAAAGACGAGTCTAATACTACTAATTAGGCTATTATCTTTCGTAAATTCGCTATTCATCGCCATCGTTTGGAACATATAGAAAATACTAATACTAATAACGAGGCCAATAAGTAAAACCATATAATCTTTTAACATTTTTTTCATACTATGACGTGATAATTTAAATAACATAGTTTCGCCCCCTACTTAGACTCAGCAGCTGAGCCCATATGAGCGAGCACACCTAAAATGTCTTGATAGAAATTCTCTCTAGTGCCTTGACGATTTAATTCTTTATAAAGAAGACCATCTTGAATAAATAAAATACGCTCACAATAACTTGCACTAAATGCATCATGTGTAACCATCAAAATACTTACATTGTGATTTTCATGTAAATCTTGCATTGCTTCTAATAAACTTTTTGCGTTTTTACTATCAAGCGCACCTGTCGGTTCATCTGCTAATACAATTGCTGGATTATGTACTAAAGCTCTTGCCGCCGCTGTTCTTTGCTTTTGTCCACCAGAAACAGCAGTTGGATATTTTGTTAAAATTTCAGTAATCCCTAATTTCTTCGCAACGTCATTTACCTTTCCAGTAATCTCACTTGATGGTACGCCTTGCAGAGAAAGTGGTAAAGCTATATTTTCATAAATTGATAAGTTTTCTAGTAGATTAAAATCTTGAAAAATGAAACCTAATTTTTGAGAGCGAAAATCAGATAACGCATTGCCCTTCATAGAAGTAATATTTGTACCAGCTATCGTCACACTACCACCTGTCGCTTGGTCAAGTGTACTTATCACATTAAGTAAAGTCGTTTTTCCAGACCCAGAAGGACCCATAATCCCGACAAATTCTCCTTCTTTAATACTTAACGATACACCCCTTAATGCTTTTGACTGATTCTCATTTCTTTTTCCATACGTTTTTTCTACACTTTCTACAGTAACTACATTTGTTGACATCTCTTTCACTCCATCCCTTTTGTATAAAATTAATTTCTCACATATTTCTTATTATTTTGTCATGTAAATCCTTAAGATTTTTTAATTATTCATTCAATAAGAGTTACACCTGTAACATGAACCTATTTCCTACTTCATATTCTCATTTTTCTACAACTCGTTCCCTCGATTTCGCTTACATTTACCTTACATTTTTGTAAGATAAAAAAGAAAACACACTAATTTCTAATAGTGTGTTTTCTTTACAATCAATATTTTCTATTCTTTATTTCTTCTTCAATAGTTGCCACAAATACATCTAGTGCAATAACTTCTGACTTCTCTTCCCCATATTTACGTACATTTACAGCTTCGTTTTCCATTTCCTTATCTCCAATAACAAGAACATACGGTACTTTTTGCATTTGTGCTTCTCTTATTTTATATCCTAATTTTTCATCTCGTGCATCTTGTTCAACACGAACTCCAGCTTGTGCTAATTTAAGTGCAATCTCATTGGCATATTGTTCATGTACTGCATTTGAAACTGGAATTACTTTCACTTGAACTGGTGCCACCCATGCCGGGAACGCACCTCCAAAGTGCTCAATTAATATTGCTAAGAAGCGATCTAATGACCCTAAAACTGCCCTGTGAATAACAACTGGTCTTTTCTTTTCATTATTTTCATCTATATAATTTAAATCAAATTTCTCTGGCATTTGGAAATCAAGCTGGATTGTTCCGCACTGGTGACTTCTATTTAAAGCATCTTTAATATGAAAATCAATTTTCGGCCCGTAAAATGCACCGTCACCTTCATTTAGTCTATATTTATAATTTAGCGATTGTAATACATTTTCTAATGCTGCTTCTGCTTGCTCCCATAATTTATCATCACCCATTGAGTCTTCTGGACGAGTAGAAAGCTCTACTTCATATTCGAATCCAAAAGTTTTATATACGTAATCAATTTGCGCCATTACTGATTTAATTTCATCTTCAATTTGTTTTGGAGTTACAAATAAATGTGCATCATCTTGGCAGAAAGTACGTACTCTTAATAATCCGTTTAAGGCACCACTAAATTCATGGCGATGTACTTGACCAAATTCACACATACGAATCGGTAATTCACGATAAGAATGCAATTTATTTTTAAACATAAGCATGTGCCCTGGGCAGTTCATCGGTTTTAATGCAAAACTTTTATTATCTACTTCAGAGAAATACATATTATCTTTATAATGTCCCCAGTGCCCTGATCTCTCCCATACTTCTTGGTTCATCATGAACGGAGTGCGTACTTCTTGATAATTGTACTCTTTTTGAATTTCTCTTAAAAATGCTTCCAATTCGTTACGAATCATTTGTCCTTTCGGTAAATAAAATGGCATTCCCGGAGCCTCTTCAGAAAACATAAATAACTCAAGCTCACTGCCTAACTTACGATGATTTCTTTTTGCTGCTTCTTCAACGAAATGTAAATACTCTTCTAATTCTTTTTGAGAAGAGAATGCAACACCATATATGCGCTGAAGCACTTGGTTATTACTATCACCTCGCCAATATGCACCGGAAACGTGAGTTAATTGAAATGCTTTCAAATAACCTGTAAATGGTAAATGTGGCCCTCTACATAAATCGACAAATTCACCTTGTTTATATAGTGTTACACTTTCCCCACTAGGAATTGCTTCTAAAAGTTCTAATTTCAAGCGATCGTTCATTTCTTGAAACAGTTTTGCTGCTTCTTCTCGAGAAACCTCAACTCGTTCTATCTTTATATTTTCATTTATAATCTTTTTCATTTCTTTTTCTATTTTCCGTAAATCTTCTACGTTTACACTACTTGGAAGATCCATATCATAATAAAATCCATTTTCAATAACAGGCCCTACTCCAAGATTTATATCACCATACAATCTTTTTACAGCTTGCGCTAAAATATGTGCCGCAGAGTGTCTTGCAATTTCTACACCTTCATTTGAATCTATAGTAATGATTTCTACTTCCGCATTTTCTTCAATCTTTCGGCGTAAATCATATAATCCATCATTTACTTTCCCCGCGACTGCTTTCTTTTTCAAACTACTGCTAATGGATCCCGCAATTTCTTCTAAAGTAACTCCATTTACAAATTCTTTCACGCTACCATCTGGAAATTTAATTTCAATCATTTGTTCTTTCATTTTTCATCTCTCCATTTCATAATAAAAAGCACACTCATCCCTAACATAGGGACGAGCGTGCTTTTACCCGTGGTTCCACCCAGATTCCCATCACAAAATGCAATGGCTTCTTTTACGGTAACGTCGTTTATACGGCACTAGATACTTAATTTCCCCAGTGCAGCTCTAAGGTGGTAAGTTATTTTTCTGCGTTAGGAAGTTCTCAGCTTTCCTTCCTTCTCTGTATAACCGGGGAAAATAACTCGTGTCCTTTTCTTCGCTTTTTATGAAATTGAATGCAAAAAAGCATATTCATCCCTAAATATAGGGACGAATATGCTTATATCCGTGGTTCCACCCAGATTCCCATCACAAAAAACATAATGGCTTCTTTTGCGATAACGTCGCATACACGGCACTAGATACTTAATTTCCCTAGTGCAGCTCTAAGGTGGTAAGTTATTTTTCTGCGTTAGGAAGTTCTCAGCTTTCCTTCCTTCTCTGTATAACCGGGGAAAATAACTCGTGTCCTTTTCTTTGCTTTTTGT